>CACZPT010000071.1 GCA_902783085.1 uncultured Methanobrevibacter sp. | reverse complement strand
AATTAAAATGAATTGAAGAAAAATAAGAAAAAATAAGTCAAAAATTTTTCGTCACTAAATCAAAAAATTAATTTTGGCGGATACCCTATTTTAATATTAAAAAAAATTTAATAAGTAATGATTAATTTTAAAATAATTAATAAAACTTATCTATTTATCATTTCATTGATGGAATCAGCCATTGCATGACCTTCAACAATAATAATAGCTTTTTCAACACCATCAACTTTTTCAGCTTGAGTTTTAGCATCAGCAGCTATACGAGCAACACTCATACAACCAGGATTTGTTGGTTTAATGATAATTTTTGCTTGATCACCATCAACACTAATATCTTGCACAATACCCATTTCAACGATACTTACACCCATGTGCGGATCATTAATAACAGAAACAGCATCTTTAATTGAATTTACTAGTTCTTCTGACATAATTGTCACTCCTCTAAAAAAATTTTAAAAACTATTAATGTTTTATATACTGTAGCTATATTTAATATTATTGATTTTTAAGTCGATGCTTTATTTTAACACCAATACCATTCCCACACTCTTCCATTTCCTTTCCAGTTAAAACAGCTTTACCAACACCAACAACAGTATTATCTTTCACCACAACCACTTCATCAGATGGGATGATGTTATGGTCGGCTTTTTTAATTCCTGGAGCAAACACAGTATTAGTTTCTAAATTAAAATCAATTTCAACAATATTAACTCCTAAATCTTTCAAAATTTCTCCACCAGCCAAATTCAATCTATAAAGACCATAGTCTTTATTTAAAAGAGCTATTTGGGTACCATTAACCATTATCTTTTTGTGGTATCTGCCGGAAGTTTTAACATTATCCGGAATAAAATCATATGCTTTTTGTCCGAATTGATACATTGCAATTGACCTAAGTTCGTTTAAAACTTTCTGACGCATGTTTATTTTCTGGTGATTTTTAAGTTCAATTCTTAAATTATACATGGAATCAGGGGAAGTTGGTTTTCCATTTTTACAAGTTAAAATAAAATCATCCATATAAGCTTCACAGGAATCCAAATAACCACCATGAAGATGTGCAATTACTTTTTTATCCCCACAATACTTTTTAATTAATTTTCCAGTTTCATTTATTTCACTTTCTGACCATGAACCTGTGGTACTTACATCATAGGACTGAATTGGAAAAGTGTTTTCAAGCTCTCTTGGACATATTCCAAATGGGGAAGTAACAATTAACTCTTGAAATGAGCGAGTTACTTTTCTAAATATTTGATGGGATTTTGAATTAGAATAAGGTTTTTTCATACTGCATGGAAGTAAAATAATAGTCTCTCCAACCGGTTTCATCATTTCCATCCTTTGTCTCCATCTTACGGCTTCAGGTCTGTATAGAGATTCTTCACTTGAACATATCACTTTCATTTTATCCCTCAAAAGATTTAATTAGTTCATCATCCAGTTTTATTAATCGGTTAATATTATCTTCAGGATTTTCAATTCTTCTTTTCCATTTTTCAATTACAAAAGCAACATCAACTTCTTCAGTTCCATTTATTAAATTATCGGCATGAGCAACTATTTTTTCTTCTAAAGTTTCAGGCACATATGATTTTTCAGGAAGTCCTAATTGCACAGCTTCTTTTTTTGTAATTCCCGCACCAATATGTCTTTCAATGATATTTAATACATCTTCATCATATCCGTATTTTGCTGCAATTATTCTTCCTTCAACAGCATGTCTAATTCCATGAGTTCTAGACCGTCCAATATCATGTAATAATGCACCTTTTTTAATTAAATCTTTATCGGCATTATCAAAATTTCTAGCTATTTTAATGGATTTTTTACAAACAGCTTTGGAATGTTCAATCACATTGGGTGGTGTTTTTTCTTTTTTTAGAATTTCAATCTCCATTTTAATCCTAGATTTTACTTATTTTATCTTCGAATTTTTTGAAATTCTTTTTATCGATTGTGATTTTTCTTTTCAATGTAGTTTTTTCTTTCTTAGCATCGTATGGTTCTAATTCATAGTCACATACTGGACAGTAGAATTCAAATTCAGAGGATTCAGCATAATCTCCTTTAAAATGCTCAGGGTCAATACAGCATACAAAATACAAATTATTTTCTAAATTATCCAAGTGTTTTTCTCTTTCGGATAATCTTTGCTGATAAAAATTTTCAATCTTTTTAACATATTCTTCTTTTTCAAATCTCCAAGTATATGTGAACCATTGAGTTTCAGGGTCTTTATTTCTTTTATAGTTAGCTATTGAAGCATCATGGAGTTTGTATAGTAATTTTCTAACGGTATTTAATTTAATTCCGGTTTGTTCATGAATTTCTTCATCGGTTTCGATTCCATCAATTAATGCTTGGATGATGGTTTGAATATTTGATAGGTCATCATCATTATCTACAATTTGTTTTAAAAAATCTTTAACTATTGGATTATTTATCATGTAATTTTTCCCCTGAAACAATAATATTAATAATTTATTGTTTATATTATAAATAAATTTAGTTAATTTTTCACTGCTAGAAACTTAAGCAAAAATTGATTATTTGTTAACATTGTTATATTTTTATTTTAGAAAGTTTTTTATATTTTT
>CACZPT010000070.1 GCA_902783085.1 uncultured Methanobrevibacter sp. | reverse complement strand
ATGTCCTCCACTTAAATCTTTATTATGTAATTTATTATTTATAATATATAAAGATTTATATATAATGGCTACTTTTTTAAAAATTTATTGAGAATTGACATTAACCGTTGGGATTAGCAACATGTTGGATGGAGCAAATATGACGAATTTTACAAATTGCACAAATCATTATAGTTTAGTTTTTTTGTTGAACACTAAAAAATGAAACATACAGAATTCATTTTTTATCTATGAACATTTAACTATTTTTCATCAAATATATTAAACAATTAAAGTTTAAATGGCCCATATTTTGAATAGAAACATTTATTAATGTTTTCAAATAAAATAAAGAATAGGCGTTGGAGGAAAAAATATGCCAGTATCCGTACTAATAGATACAAACATTATTATATATCGAGAAGATAATAAAGCACTAGACGATAAACTTCAAAAATTATTTAAAATATTAACAAAACCTGATTATTGTCCATTTATCCATGAAAATTCATTTAAAGATATTAACAATGATAAAAATGAAAAAAGAAGAGAAATAGTTTTATCAAAAATGAATTCTTACCAAATTCTTAAAACAGCATATGACTTCCAAGATGATCAAGAATTCATAAATATTGTAGGAGATAAAAATATCTCAAATGACTATGTTGATAACTCATTGTTATACTCCTTGTTAAAAGGAGAAGCAACTTTCCTGATAACTAATGATAATGAAATTCTGCACAAAAAAGCTAAAAAACTAGATGCTATACAAGAAACTTCAGTGAAAGAGTTTTTAGCATATCTGAAGCATTAGATTCTTTTAAAGAAAATAAACCTATTTCTCCATATAACATTAATAAAGATACTATGGACCAGATATTAATGACTCCATTTTTGATAAACTTAAAAAAGATTATGTAGAATTTGAGGATTGGTTTGAAAGTAAACAAAAAGAAAAAAGACCCTGTTTAACTTATATTAATCAAGATAATTCTCTTGGAGCAGTATTAATTTATAAAAAAGAAATCAACGAAAAAATTGAATTAGTAGATGTTGTTTTACCTTATAAAGATAGGATAAAAATTGCAACAATGAAAGTTACTTATGAAGGTTACAAAATTGGAGAATTCTTTTTAAAATGGATTATTGATTATGCATTATCCAATAATATTTATGAAGTATATTTAACTCATTTTGTTGAAGATCCAGATGATTCTTTAGTATATTTAATTGAAGAATATGGATTTATTTTAGAGGGATATAATTCACGTGGGGAGGCCGTATACACCAAATCTCTTAATAGAGAAGAATGTGAAAAAAATATTTATCAGGAGATTGGTGAAAAATCACCAATTGACCTTGCTAAAAAATATTATCCTTATTTCTATGATGGTTCAGAAGTTAAAAAATTCATAGTGCCGATAATTCCAGAGTATCATGAAAGGTTATTTTTATCCAAATCTCAACAAACATCCTTAACTAATGAAATAACTGTATCTAAGAATACTATCAAAAAAGCATATTTATCACGTACTCAAACTAATATTAATGAAGGGGACATATTATTATTCTATCAAACCCATACCAATCAAGGAATTTCTGAGATTGGTATTGTGGAATCTTCCTATAAAGATTTATCTTTTGAAAACATAATTGAAAAGGTGGGCAAACGTTCTGTTTATTCCCAAGAAGAATTAAAAGAATATGGGGAAGGACATAATTCAGTGTTATTATTTATTCATAGTTTAGAATTTAATAAAATCTCTAAAGATGAACTAAAAGACATAATTAAAGGACCTCATCGAACTGCACATAGTATAAAACATGAACAATATTTAGAACTTAAAAAGATGATACAATGAATATATTATTATCTATTAAACCAGAATTTGTTAATAAAATTTTATCTCATGAGAAATTATATGAATTTAGGAAATGTATTTTCAAACAAGAGGTTGAAAGAATCTATATTTATTCAACTTATCCAGTTAAAAAGATTGTAGGATATTTTGAAGTAACAGACATTATTTGTGCGTCTCCTGAAGAATTATGGGAGTTATTTTCAGAAGTTTATGGTATTTGTGAAAATGAGTTCTTTAAATATTATTTGGGTGTTGAAGAAGGTTTCGCAATAAAAATAGATAACCTTGTGATTTTCGATGAATTCATTGACATGAATATGTTCGATGAATTTAAGGCACCGCAATCATTTTGTTATGTTGAAAATAATGATTGTTTAAAGGAGTTATTATTAGCTTAGTATTGATGATAAAAAAAGAGAGTGGATTGAAGTATTGAATTTTAATACAGTAAATATTAAGAAATAAGCTGTTAAATTAATTTTAATTTCAGGCAGGGTATCCGCCAAAATTAATTTTTTGATTTAGTGACGAAAAATTTTTGACTTATTTTTTCTTATTTTTCTTCAATTCATTTTAATT
>CACZPT010000069.1 GCA_902783085.1 uncultured Methanobrevibacter sp. | reverse complement strand
AATTAAAATGAATTGAAGAAAAATAAGAAAAAATAAGTCAAAAATTTTTCGTCACTAAATCAAAAAATTAATTTTGGCGGATACCCTTTGTCAAATACGTATATATAATTTTTAATTCATTTTTAATAATTAATTTTTTTTCTGATTTTTATGTTTTGAAAATTTTTTCGCATGTTGCTTTAAATTTGATTTAAACTGATTGTTTTCATTTAAAATTTTTATAATTAAAATACAACTAATTAATATTGAAATGATATAATAATTTAGTTTTACCTATTTAGTGCATGTTTTTTAGAGATATTTTTATGATAATCACCCAATTCTTTTCAAGGATGTTTTTTTTTCAGTTATACAAATAGATTTCAGATTTAATATGGGTGAAGATATTTTGGGATGAATAATTCAAATTTTTTAACTCAATCACCAATAATGTCTTTTATTACTTCACTGGCAATTATTAATCCTGCAACAGATGGCACAAAAGATATACTGCCTTTTACTTTATATTTTTTATTTTGATTTATAGCACAATCATTTGTATTCATTGGATTTTCCTTTGAATAAACTACTTTTAATTTTTCTATATTTCTCTTTCTAAGGTCTTTTTTCATTATCCTAGCAAGTGGACACACTGATGTCTCATAAATATCGGCTACTTCAAACATTGTTGGGTCTAATTTGTTCCCAGTTCCCATTGAAGAAATAACCGGAACATTAATAGCATCACAATTACAGATGATTGCAATCTTAGCCATTATTGTATCTACACAATCAACAGCATATGACAAGTCCTTTGTAATAATGTCAATTTTTGAATCTGCCAAATAAAATTCTTTATACACTTCAACATTGGCGTTTGGATTAATCTCCAGAATCCTTTCTTTCATCAAATCAACTTTATATTTGCCAATTGTTTTCACTGTTGCAATTAATTGTCTGTTAATATTGCTTTCATCTATTTTGTCATAGTCGATTAAAATAAAATTGCCTACTCCACTCCGGGCAAGTCCTTCACAAACAAAAGAGCCTACACCACCAAGACCAAAAATAGCTACTTTAGCCTTATTTAATTTGTTCATTCCTTCATTTCCAATTAACATTTCTGTTCTTGAAAACTTTTCATCCATATCCACTCACCAAAAAACTTAATTTAATTTAATTAATATATAATAATTGAAGTCGAAACATTAAAAACTTAATGCAAAAAGAATTTAATTGATGATATTATGATAATTGATACTCATTGTCATATTTATAATAGTGAAATGGAAAATGCAGATGAAATAATAAAAGAAGCTGCAAAAAAAGACATACATATAATATTGAATGGTACTGACCCTTCAAGCAATGAAGAAGTATTGGAATTATCAGGTAAGTATGAAAATGTATATGCTGCTTTAGGATATTTTTATTCTTTTGCAGATGAAGTAACTGATGAAGATATTTCCTTATTGGATAATCAACTTAACAATAATAAAGTAATTGCAGTAGGTGAGATAGGCCTTGATTATTACCATACAAAGGATAATGCTGATAAACAAAAAGAATTATTTAAAAAAATGCTAACTCTTGCACAGAAACATAGTTTACCGGTAATAGTGCATTCTAGAAAATCAATACAGGATACATATGATATATTAAAAGAATATGATGTGGTTGGATCTTTGCATTGTTATCAAGGTTCAGCCGAAATGGCAAAAGAATTTACTATTAAATTAGGTTTCTATATGGGAATTGGCGGACCAATTACCCACAATAACAATAAGAAAATAAGAAAAATGCTAAAAAGAATAGATATTAATCATATGCTTGTAGAAACAGATTCACCATATCTAAGTCCCGAAGAAAAAAGAGGAGAAAAAAATACCTCACTAAACATAAAATATATTATAAGAAAAATAGCTGAAGAATTAGATATGGAAGAAATTGATGTCATAAAAATAACTACGGATAATGCAAAAAGATTATTTAAAATATAAATTCTTTTTTAAACAGTATTTAAAGCAAAGCAACATCAGCTTTTAGGTGTTAATCATTATTTACAGTAAAATGTTTAGATTTTAGATAGCATTTTTTAAGTGTGGAGTAAAAAAAATGTCAGATGATAAAGAGATACTAAAAGAATTAAAAGACATAACAAGAAATAAGAAAGACTGGAAATCAAATATAGATGATGTTGCAGCTAAATTAAATAAAAATTATTCAATTGCCGTTAATGCAAAAGCCTTATGGCTTCTTGGAGAAATGGGATTAAAATATCCTATGGAAATAGAACGATACATTAAAGATATTATCCCTTACTTGGAAAAGGATAATCCTAAATTGCGCCAAAGAGCAACCAATGCAATAGGAAGGATAGGCAGGGCGAATGAGAATTTGATTATTCATTATATGGATAGATTAATGAAAATGAAAGACGATGAATCAGATAATGTTAGGCATGCTTTTATTTGGGCTTGTGAAAATATTGCAGTAAATGCTCCAGAATTATTTTGTGAAGAACTGGAGATTTATTATCAAATGATATTCGATTCTGGAGAGAAAGTAAGGATAGAAGCACCAGAAATGTTTAGAGTAATTGGAAAAAGAAAACCATATTGTGTAAAACCTTACTTGGAGAAATTAGAATGGATTGCAGAAAATGATGAACATCCAGTGGTTCGTGTTCATAGTGCTGGTGCAATTCGAATTACAAAAAAAAGCCTTGAAAAATGAGGCATTTAATTGAAACCTGCTCATGTTGTACATATTTATGCAGTTTTTTTTTTTAATTGTGTATAATCATGTTTACTTTAAACTATTTTTATCTTAAAACACCAATAGGTATTACTTTAACACCATCTGGTCGAGTCATTGCAAATTTATCATACTCACACTATAGATTATATGTTTTTTATACTATAGATTATATGTTTTTTATACTATAGATTATATGTTTTTTATACTATAGATTATATGTT
>CACZPT010000068.1 GCA_902783085.1 uncultured Methanobrevibacter sp. | reverse complement strand
CTTCTCTTCTGATTCATCATCTTCAACCTCATCTTCCTTAGAATCATCCTTATCCTTACTTCTAGACCAAAAATGAGATTTCTTCTCATTTTCATTTTCAGCCTCATCACCTGAATCTTCAATTAACTTAGATTCATCGATTTTCTCTTCATCTTTTTTACGACCAAAAGAGAAAAATGAACGTTTAGAACCTTCTTCTTCCCGAATATTATCTTCTTTCTTTGCTTCTTCAATAATTTCTTCTTCCAATTGATCACTAGTACGTGATAGTTTCTTTTTTAATGATTCAAACAAAATAATCCAACCTTTTAGTTTTTAATTAAAAAGTTTAGTTATAAATTAGGTATATTTTTTATCATATTTAAAAATAGAATAAGGATTAGTTAAATAAATAACTAATCTAGGACATTTTTAACTTGTTAAAATCTATGTAATTAGTAATGCCCCACCTAAACATAGTAACGCCTCTAGCACCACCATTTAAACTTGCTTGAGCATCACCAAATAATTCATTGTAACTTAATCTTGTAATATCTTCATCAGAACGATAAGTTTGAAGTCCACTCCAAACTTGTGCCCCATTAGACATTTCAACAAATTCTTTTGTAGTCTGTTGAATCCAAGCAGTATTTTTGCCATAATTTCCTTTATAAATCATCGGCACAATAACATCCAAATATTTACTAATTGTTGGAATATCCTGACCATAATAATAAATTAACATATTTGGTTCCGGCATTATAGCTGCAGAAAGTATGCAATTTGGATTAACGGATTTGACTGCAGAATAAATTTGTGTTACAATATAATTAATGACCTCAGCGGAATTAGAATAATAATGTGCTGTTCCACCAAATCTTAAATAATCCAGATGAACTCCAGCTACACCACTAAGACTAGCATAATATCTGGCTTCATTAACTTTGCCTGCAATAAAAGAATATTTAAATGAACCATCATCATTAATCGGCCTTATCCAATTTCCATCATAACATATCTGCATCCAAATGTGAACATTAATTCCATAACTTCTAGCTGTATTAATCCATGAAAGAACGCTTGAAGTTCCATAAGCTGTAAATGCATAAGAATGTAAGAAAATATGTTTTGTTCCTTGTGAAGACAAACTAGCCAAGTTTAAATTATTCATATCAAGATATCTAACCCAGTAAGAATATCCATAATCAATTTGTGAGGTTATTTTAAATGTATTACTAAATTCTGCATTGCTGTAGCTTCTATCTCCTTCAAAAATACCATGAATAGAATAGCTACCCTCATTTAAGTTATCTATGTCAAACTGTGCAATACCATTAGCATCTGTAGTTGAAGATAATGTTTGAGAATTAATTGTTAAAATTACTCTTTTATCAGCTAACACTCCATTTTCACTTGTTAGGAGTACCTTATATGGAATTCCTGAATTTTTATGCATACTATTGGCTACAGTTGGTACTAAATTAGTTGAGATTCTTTTATTAATAACAAGTGGGACACTAATAGATGAAGGTTTTAATTTATCGTCCCCAAGATAATAACAAGTAACTGTATAAGTTCCGCCGTTTAAATTGATAGTTATGCTTGCAACACCCTCACTGTCTGTAATTTTAGTGTAATTTCTATTATTAATAGATATAATAACTTCCCTGTTCGCCAAAATAGCTCCATCAACACTTAATTTAACCTGAAATTTATCTTTCATTCCTTCAGTGACACTTGATGTTAATGGATTTAATATTGTTTGATTATTAGCTATTATAACTGCATTAAAAACTCCTTTTTGGAATTTATAACCTGTTTTATTGAAAAAATAGACAACATTATAATTTCCAGAAGTGATATTGATATTAATAGTTGCAATACCTTTTTCGTTGGTTTTAGAACTATACATATTAGAATCAATACTAAAGTAAATACTTTCATTAACCAGTGGCTTTTTGTTACTATCAAGTAAAGTAACATTAACTAAATCTCCGTTGGATAATACCAAGTTATCTGGGCCACTCAAATAAGAGCTGATTCCATCATATACTTCAATTTGTGTTTTAATTGATGATGAACCATAATTTGCATTACCTGGATAATTAAATGATAATGAATAATTACCTTGAGGTAATCCCAAATCAAAATAAGCAACACCATTATTATCAGTAGTTGATATAAATTTTTGACCTGCAACTGTTAATGAAATATTTTTATCACTAACCCCATAATTAAGATTATTAAGTAATTTAACAATTATTGTATCATCTTCATTTGATTTAAAAATATGATTTGAAGATAAAAGTGAAGTTTCAGAATATTCATATATATGAATCCAATTAGAGTAACATTCATTATTAACTGGATTTACTGCCGTTAGAATGTAATCTCCTTGGTTGAGATTGATATTTAATCTAGCATTACCATATTCATTAGATTTACGAGTATATAAAACACCATTTATATTAAAATTAACATCGGTGTTAGTTAAAAGTCCACCATCCATGTTTCTAAAAGTTGCCCAGTATTGATTATTATCCCTATAAATTTTATACAAATCAGAAGCATTAACAGTAGAAATAACCGTTATTTTATTTGAAAATCCATGACCTTTAGAATTATATGCAGTTAAAATATATTCTCCAGGATTTAAATTAATATTTAATCTAGAAACCCCAGATCCATTAGTTTGGCGAGTATAAAAAACACCATTAATATTAAAGGTTACATTTTCATTAACTAATGGGTTGCCAAAATCATCAACAAAAGTAGCATAATATTGTGAAGCATTTTTATAATATTTAGTTAAATCATTGGCATAAATAGTAGATAATACCTCAACGGAAGATGTTTTATTATTTTTTAAATAAACATCATTTCCTAAAAAATAAACATTAACCAAATATTTTCCAGGTATTAAATTAATAGCTATAGAAGCTTTACCGTCACCATCAGTAATTCTTGTATAGTTAACAGCATTAATATTAATCACAATACTTTCATTAGCTATTGAATTATTATTGGAATCAGATAAAGACACAGCAAAACGTGTTCCATTATGATAATACATTGATACATCAGGCGCATCAATATTAGCATCTTCCAAGCTAGTATCATTACCTTCAGCCACAACACAAGACATTGTTAAAAATAACATTAAAATAAAAGACAATATAAATAATTTTTTAATTTTAAAACCTCCGCAATAGTAATGATAATTGTATATATTTATGTGATAAAATCCTAATTAAATCTTGTGAGTGTCCGTTATGGTACTGATTTCTTAGATTAAAACATTAAATTTTTACTTAAATTATTGATTTTACAATGGAAATTTATCATCGATGGGATTGGGCTATTTTTAAGAGGATTCGCCATAATTCTCTAGTTTGATAATTTCTTTGTTTTTTATTAATTCTCTTGTATTTTATCTATTATTGGAT
>CACZPT010000067.1 GCA_902783085.1 uncultured Methanobrevibacter sp. | reverse complement strand
TAATACTGGTACATTAATTATTGATAATAATGCTAATTTTAGTCATAATACTGCGACTAATGGTGGTGTAATATATAATACTGGTACGGTAAATGGAGGTTTATTCGAAAATAACAGTGCAGTTAATGGTGGAGTTATTTATGGTAGTGGATCTGTTAATGGTGGTGTTTTCATAGATAATAGTGCAGTTAATGGTGGTGTTATTTATTTTACTAAGTCTTCAACTGTTAGTGGTGGAAATTACACTAGAAATAGTGCAAATAAGGGTGGTGCAATCTATGTAAATGATGGCACATTATGTATTATGGGTGACATTAGTTTTTCTGCGAATATGGCGGATGATGGTGAAATATTCGGTAATTATACTAATAATACTGGAAAAGGTTCTTTTAAAGAACTTTATTTATATATTAAAGAGAATGCGTTTCCCGGTAATGTGATTAAATTGGATAAAGATTATTTTTATAATCCTAATACTGATGCTTCATATTCAAGAATAAATATTGATGGTTTTATGACTGTTGATGGTCAAGGGCATACGATTGAAGGTAATAATTATGATTGTGGAATTTGGGTTGGTGGAACTAATGTTGTCTTAAAAAATTTCATATTGCAAAATACTTATTGTAGTTATACCTCTGTATTTATTGTTGGTGAGAATTGTACTGCTGTAAATTTAACTCTTATCAATCTTACTTCTCATCATCATGTTGGTGGAGCAATAGCTTTTGCTGGGCAAACTGATATTGGTTGTGCTTTAATAAATTCAACTTTGATTAATAATACTTCACCTTTAGGTGGTGGTGCTGTACTTGCATATGTGGGTAATGTTAAACTTATAAACTCAACTTTTATTAATAATACTGGTAGTGAGGGTGGTGCTGTGTGGTTTTCAGCTTCCGGTAATCATTTAACCTATAATTGTACTTTTATTAATAATCATGCTACTAAAAGATGTGGGGCTCTTTATTTAAATACTAATAATTGTACTGTTATTAATTCACGTTTTATTAATAATATTGCAAATAATACTGGTGCTGCAGCATATGCGACGGGGTATAATAATGCAACATTTGAAAATTGTTATTTTTCAAATAATTTGGGTGATATTATTTTAAATTGTTATTTAGGTAATATTACAGTGAAAAATTCCACTTTCGAAGAAAATTATTATCATACATCTTTACTTGGTTCAAGAGTATATACTGATAATTGCACAATTAAAGATAATGATTTTGATGAATGGACTAAATTATTTAAAAATTTAAATGATGGATCAATTATTGAATTAAACAAGGATTATACTGTTACTGGTAGTGTAACTATATCTGCAAATAATGTTGTAGTTGATGGTAAAGGCCATATTATAAACGGGAATGGTAAACAAGCAATTATTGTGAAAGGTAATAATGTAACTATTAAAAATGTTATTATGAAAAATGGATATAGTTCCAGTAATGGTGGAGCAATATACTTTAATTATGCAACAGCAGGTAAAGGTAATGGTACTGTTATTAACTCTACTTTCATTAATAATAATGTTAATGGAAATGGAGGTGCTATTGCATTTGTAAATACTAAAGATGGAATTATTATAAATTCCACTTTCATCGATAATACTGCAGTAGGAAGTGGTGGTGCAGTTTATATTAATCGTGGAGGTTACATAATTGATTCAGAATTTTATAATAATCAGGCAAGTAATGGTGGTGCTGTTAGATTGAATTCTGTTGGAAATACTCTTCCAACTATAAATAATTCAATATTTATTAATAACACAGCAACAAATGAAGGAGGAGCAATATACTCATACCGCACAGCCAATATCACAGATTCAACATTCACATCAAATAATGCAAGCTCCCAAGGAGGAGCAATAACCTGCTCTATTGAAACATCATCTAATCCAACACATATAAATAATTCAACATTTAATGGAAATACCGCATCTGCTTACCCAGCAATTAGTGGCAGATACACAAATAACACTTATTTAGATTTATCCAACAACACAGCAAATGAACTATATGAAAAATTCTCAAATCTTATAGATGGATCTCTTATTGAACTAAATACTGATCATATATTATATAATACAATCACAGTTAATGCAAATAATCTAATTATTGATGGTAAAGGCCACACAATAGATGCTAATGGAAAAAATGCATTTATTTTTACAGGAAATAACATTACAGTTAAAAACCTAATTATTAAAAATGCATATGTTTCAGGAAATGGGGCTGCAATATATTTCACACAATCAGCAACAATACAAAATTCAACATTCATAAATAACACAGCAACGGCATCAGGTGGAGCAATCTATTTCGCTAAAGAAGGTAAAGTTATCAATTCCACATTCACAAAAAATGATGCAACAGATGGTGCAGGAATATACTTCAATAATAAAGCTGATATAAATAATACAATTTTTACAAGTAATACAGCAACAAGAGACCATGCATTTTACACATTAGGTGAAATAAATATCACAACTACAACAATAGACGGTAAAAAGTTCAATGATAATAATTTCACATCCCTATTTTCAAATATAAAAAATAATGATTATATAAATATTGATAAAGATTATACAATTTACTGTGGAGTTACAATCACAGCAGACAATATTGTCATTGATGGTAATGGATTTACAATTGATGGAAACAAGAACCAAGTATTTTACATATCTGGAAATAATGTAACTATAAAAAATCTAATTATTAAAAATGCAAAAGTTTATGGATATGGAACAAGTTATGCTGAAGGAAAAAATGTATATGGTGGTGCAATATACTTTGTAAATTATGCTACAGTAATAAATTCAACATTTAAAGATAATTCAGCACTTGCTCAGGGTAGTGGTGGTGCATTATTCTTTAATGGTGATGGTTTAGTAATAAATTCAACATTCATAAATAACAATGCACAGCAATATAATGGTGGAGGAATATATTTCACAGGTAAAGGAACAGTTATAAATTCAACATTCACAGATAATAAAGCAAAATATGGGGGGGCAGCAGAATTTGTTGGTGATGGCATAGTGATAAATTCAACTTTCACAGGTAACTCTGGAGGCAGTCCTGGAGGAGCACTTTATTTCCATAATAATTGTGATGTTTTAAATTCAACTTTCATTAAAAATCGTGGAGGCCGTAAAGGTGGAGCAATAGTCAGTACCACAGGAATTATTAAAGATTCAATATTCATTAATAATTCAGGTAATGAAGCAGGAGCCATTTATTTCAATTCAAAAGCCACTCTTATTAACATAACATGTATTAATACTACTTCAGATAATATTGGTGGAGCATTAATACTTAAAGGCGAATCTGAAGTTATAAATTCCACATTTATCTCAAACACAGCCATTTTTGGTGCAGGAATATATTCCACAGGTATCATTTCTGTTATAAACACCACATTTGAGAATAATAATGCTACTACTGGCGGAGCTATTTATATGGGGGGTGGAAATTGCTTTATTAACGCATCAATATTTAAAGGAAATGTTGCTGAATCATATAGGAATATTTATAATCATGATGGAGAAATAAACATCATAAACACCACATTAGAAACATCTCTAACAATTAATCAAATAAATAATTGTTTATTCAATAGCAGTATAATAATCAACGGTACTTTCGACGATGGAACAAACGTTGAGAATATAACAATTAAATTATTAAATAACAACAAATATGTGGACACATTAATAATTAATAAAAATAACACTTTTACATACACTTGGAATAATTTACAGGCAGGTAATTATACAATTTCAATTGATACATCAAACTATAATCAAAACATTTATTCAACAAATTACTCACCAATAAAATTTGAAGTTTATAAAGCTAATTCTAAAATAATCATAAACACTCCAATCACAACTGCAAGATACAATGAAATTGTTAATATTTCATTCACTGTTGAAAATAAAACAACAATAACATACATTATTAAAACAAAACAAGGAAATATTATTGTGGAAAACACAACAACAACAAACAATACAATTCAAATTTCTAATTTAAATCCTGGAGAATACATTATTACAATTGCTAATGCAGAAAACAATAATTTCAACAGTGATATAAAATACGCTGAATTTAAAGTTAATAATGCTACAATAAACACATTAAATATTAATGTTAACAATGTTTACTATCCAAACAAAGCATATGCAACAATAACAGCATCAGTAGATGGGGAATATATCATAATAATCAATAATAAGACATATTCTATTATTGTTAATGGAGGTTTAGGTATATTTGAGGACTTTGATGTATTAAATACTGGAAACTATACTATCCAAGCAATTAGTAATATTTCAAATTATTATACAAAAATAGAAAAAACAACATTCAATGTTTTAAATGGAACAATAACAACCTTAAATATTGATGTGGGGAATATTAATTATCCTGATAGGGCGT
>CACZPT010000066.1 GCA_902783085.1 uncultured Methanobrevibacter sp. | reverse complement strand
GGCAAGACCAGAATGGGTAACTTACAGTGACGAAGAAATTGAAGAAATGATTTTGAAATTTAACAGAGAAGGTAAAAGTACTTCCGAAATCGGTATTATTTTAAGAGACCAATACGGTATTCCATCTGTTAAAGATGTGACCGGTGAAAGAATCACCCAAATCTTAGAAAGAAACGGTCAAGCTGGCGACTACCCAGAAGATTTATTAAACTTAATCAGAAGAGCTGTTAATATCAGAGATCATTTAGATGAAAATCCTAAAGATTTACACTCAAAAAGAGGATTAACTATCATCGAATCCAGAATCAGAAAATTAGCTTCATATTATGTAAATGAAGGCGAATTACCAGAAGGTTGGAGATACGATCCACAAGAAGCAGCACTCCTTGTTAAATAGGGCTAGTGAAGCTAGTAATATGCTCAAAGAGCATATAGAAAATGATGAAATTATTCGTATAATTTCACACAATGATGCTGATGGAATTTCAGCAGCAGCTGTAATAGCGAATGCTTTAAAAGAAGAAAATGCACAATTTCATACTACTATAGTGCCACGTCTTAAAGATGATGTTATAAATCAGCTCAGACATGAGCAACATGATTTATTCATCTTTTCAGACATGGGAAGTGCTTTTATTAAAGAATTAAATACTTTTAAAAGTGATGTTATTGTAGCTGATCATCATCAAGTTGATGGGACTGAAAGTGAAAGTAATTTAGTCCATGTAAATCCACATTTATTTGACATTGACGGTAGTAAAGATTTAAGTGGTGCTGGTTCAGCTTATTTGACTGTTAGAGATTTAGATAAAAGACATTTAGCTTATTTCGCATTAATTGGTGCATTTGGTGATATGCAAGGTCAGGATGGATTTTCTGGCGTTAATAAATTCATTTTAGATGATGCAAAAGAAAGTAATTTAGAAATTCGTGAAGATTTAAAAATAGTATCTAAATCGTCAGAACCTTTATTTAAATCATTAGCTTACACATTTTCACCGCCACTACCTGGATTAAGTGGGGATTTAGAAGCTTCAACTGCATTTTTAGAAAAAATAGGTCTATCTTATGGAATTAAATTCAGTGATTTGGCTGATGAGGAAAAAGATGTTTTAACCGCTGAATTAATTAAAATTAATCCTGATATTTTTGGAGATTGTTATGTTATTCCAAAAGAAGTGCCAATGCTTAAAGACTTAGAAGAATATGCTTATATTCTTGATGCTTGTGGCAAAAATAAAAAATTTGGTTTAGGTTTAAGTATTGCTATTGGTGAGAGAGATAAAGCACTTGAAACAGCAACTGAATTACAGCGTAAATATAGAAATCAAATTGTTAAAGGACTTGAATGGATTAAAAGAGAAGGGCCTGTTCAATTAAATTCATCACAATATCTATATAGTGAAGATAAACTTTTAAAAACTATTATGGGGACTATAGCAAGTATTGGACTATCTATTGAATCCATTGATTCTTCTAAACCAGTACTTGGTCTTTCAAGACTCCATAAAGATATTAAAATTTCTGGTAGAACTACTAGAGACATGGTTGAAAAAGGTGTTGACTTAGGAAAAGCTTTACGTGATGTCTCTAATAACTTTGGAGGTCAAGGGGGAGGTCATGATATTGCTGCTGGAGCAATGATACCTTTTGAAAGTAAAGATGATTTCCTACATTTATTTGATGAAATGATTGAATCTCAATTAAGTAATGATTAATATGTTTTTAACTAAAAAAGAAGAGCAAATGTGTGATGGGGAGTTTGGAGAAACTATTAGAAAAAGTATGGATATTCTTGTAGCATTAGGGGATATCTATGGTGCTTCTAAATTAGTTGATATTACTTCTGCACAGGTATCTGGTGTTTCTTATAAAACTATTGGACAAGCGGGATTAGAATATCTTGAAGATTTAGCTAGTGAAGAGTTTGAATTTTCAGGTATTAATGCTTCTTTAAATCCGCCGGGTACGGATTTGGATAATTGGAAAGCTCTAGGTTTTCCTGAAGATTTTTCAATAAAACAAAATCAAATTGTTGATGCTTATGGGAAACTTGGAATTTCAAAAACTTGTACTTGTACACCATATTTGGTTGGAAATGTTCCAAGATTTAAAGATCATGTATCCTGGTCTGAATCTTCCGCTGTAGCTTATGTTAATTCTGTTATAGGGGCTCGTACTAATCGTGAAGGTGGTCCAGCAGCTCTTGCAGCAGCTATTGTTGGAAAAACTCCAGTATATGGTTTTCATATAGAACGTAATAGGAAAGCTAATTTAATTGTTAACCTTCAATGTGAACTATCTGGTGCGGATTGGGGTGCATTAGGTTATATTGTAGGTAAAACTGTTGGTGGTGGAGTACCTTATTTTAAAGTTAATAATATTCCAACTAATAATGATTTAAAAACTTTAGGTGCCGCACTTGCTTCATCAGGTTCTGTTGCATTATATCATATGGAAAATGTTACTCCTGAGTGGAATAGTGCAGAAAAAGAAGAAGTTGAAGATTATATTTTTGTTTCTGAAAGTGATATTTTAGAAACTCGTCAAAATTTAACTACAACTGATTGCGAACCAGATTTAGTCTGTTTAGGTTGTCCTCATGCTTCACTTGAAGAAATAAAACAAGTTGCTGATATTGTTAACGGCAAAACTATTAAAAATAAATTATGGATTTGCACCTCCGTTAGTGTTAAAGCAACTGCTGATAGAATGGGTTATACTAAAATCATCGAAAATGCAGGTGGAAATGTTGTATGCGATACATGTATGGTTGTAGCACCTATTGAAGACATGGGCTTTGAAGTTATTGGTGTAAATTCAGCCAAAGCAGCTAATTATGTTCCATCTATGTGTGGCCTTGATGTTGTTTATAATGATGTTTCTAAGCTTATTCAATTTGAATAGCTTTTTTATTTACTTTTTTTAATCTTAAACTTTAAATTTAAGAAAAATAATATATTATAGTGATATTAAATTTTTGAGGAATCTCCATGAATTATTTAGTTGTTGGTGCAGGAAATGCAAGTAGGCCTGTTGCAAGATTGCTTAATCATTTAGGACATAGTGTTGTTATAACTGATTTAAAAGAAATTGATGAGTTTAAAGCTGATGTTGGAAGAATTTTAAAGCAAATGGAAGCTGAAGGCGTTATATTAGATTTGGGTGATAAAAATCCTACTTTAGATGATATTGATGCTGTTTACATGCCTCCAACATTACCTCAATCAGCACCGATTGCTCAATTAATTGAAAAATCGGATGTTGAAGTTTTAACCAATGAAGATTTCTCAGATATTGTTAATGATTTAATTCCAGTTGATATTATTGGTATTACGGGTACAATGGGTAAAACAACAACTACTTTTATTACTACAACTTTATTTAAGCAAGCAGATTTTAAAGTTTGGGCATGTTCTTCACTTGTTAATAATTTAGTTTCAGAAGCCATAATCGATGGTATTGTTAAAGGTAAGGCTAATTATTGTGATATAGCTATTTTTGAACTTCCTCATGGAACTATTGGCCTTTTAAATAATTTAAATATTAAAATTGGTCTTTTAACTAATATTGCAGAAGATCATTTATCTGAATTTGACGGTTCTTTAGAAAAATATCAACAAAGAAAATTAATCCTTGAGAAGATGTCTGAAACTTTTATTGCAAATTACTCATGTTATGATATAATAAATCCTCAAAGAGACGATGCACTATATTATGCACTAGATGAAGATGTTGATTTTAAAGGCATCATCGGTGAGAATTTCTTGACTATTGATTATAAAAAAGACTGCTTTACTTCACCTTTCCATATGATGAGCTATTTTTTTGAAAATTCCGTTGCTGCAAGTGCTATAGCATTAACCTACGGCATCGAAAAAGAATTTATCATTGATGCATTATCTGATTTTAAAGGACTACCAGCACATATGGAAGATGTTGGCGATTATAATGGAAGAAAAGTAATTCTGGATTCTGCATTTTTATATGATGGAATGAAAATAACTCTTGATTACTTTAAAGACGATAATATTGTTTTATTCCTCGACCACTTTGACACATTATCTGTTAGAGATAAAGCAGAAGTAGGTCAATTAATAACTAATTATGATATTAAAACTGTAATCGCAAGTGGATTTAACGAAGTAACTCAAGAAGTAGAAATGCAAGCAGCACATGAACTTTTAAATGCAATTGATAATCCAAAAATTAAAAAAGTAGCTGTTGAAACGATAGATAAAGCAGCTGAATTAACATTCAAATATTCTGAACCTGGAGATATTATATTACATATGGGGCCACTTATAGCATATGATAGGCTAACAACTGTTGAAAAAATAATGAAAGGCCTTGAAGAAGGAAGTAAGAAATATGAATGATAAAACTTTTGGTGTTATTGGTGTTTGTGGAGCTAATGGAAATCTAATTGCAAGAATCCTTAAAGAAAGAGGATATAATGTAATTGGAACAGATTTATCTGATAAAAATGATTGTAGATTTTTAAAATCACTTGAAGGATACGATATTGAAGTTTTTTTTGGTGAAGCCCCAGATGAATTTTTTGAAAAATCTGATTATATTGTTCCACCAGCAAGCTTATCAAAAGATGCTGAAATTTTTAAAAGAATAAATAAACCTCTTTTTGAACTCAGTGACATAATTAAGAAAATCCATGCTAATAAACCTGTTTTTGGTATAACCGGAACTAATGGAAAGACAACCACAACAACTTTACTTAAAAAAGTGGCTCATGATAATAATATTGTCCCATGCGAACATAATTTGGAAAATATGCAAGGAAATGCAGAATATATCCCAATATTACAATCAAAACTAAATGGAGATGTAGCTATTTTAGAAGTAGGAACATTTGGAGTTCCAGGAACTATAAAAAGAATAGTTGATAATGCAGAAATAGAATCTGGATTAATTACTAATATTACACCAGATCATTTAAACGACTTGGGAAGTTTTATTGATTATGCTCATATTAAAGGAGAATTTATCAAACAGTTAAACAATAAAAAATTAATAGTTAATGGCCAAGACCCAACAATCATGGGTCTTTTAAGAGAATATGAATATGATGGTGAATTAATAACATTCGGTATTGATGAAACCCCACAATCAGTTAAAGCTAAACAATGTGTTTGCGGACGCAAAATCAATGTTAAAGAAATAATATCTGGTTCTGGCTATTACTTCTGCAAATGCGGTCTTACAACACCCCAAGTAGATTATATTGCTACAAATATAGATTTAAAAAATAGAACTTTTGATTTGCATACACCAGATGAGAAATTAAAAGTTAAAATGACCATCGATGGCCTTCACAATGTCTATAATGTAGTTGGAGTTATTATTGCCGCTCATGAATTTTTAAAATTACCATATGATAAAATCTTAAAATCAATTTCCACTTTCACAGGTGTTGATGGAAGGATGGAAAAGGTTTCAAATATTAATGGGGTTGATATTTATGTTGACTATGCACACAACCCCGCTGGCGTTCAAACAGTTTTAAACGAGTTTAAAAAACTATTTGGAGATATTACAACTGTTATTACTGTTTCATCTGAGTCCGGTCTTAGTGGAGATTTAGAAATATTTGATAATGCTTTAGAATTCTCAAAATATGTTATTCCAGCTTCTTCATCTTCACAAAAAATAGCTAAAGAAAAATTAGCCAAAAATCCAGATATCAAAGATAAAATTTTTTTCGAGGGTATCGATAACTTTGAAAAGAAAGGTACCGTTGGTGCTAGCGAAGAAGAAGTTCGTGAAGGCATAAAAAAAGCATTGACATTAGATTGTAATTTAATAGTAGCTATTGGAGAAGCAGCTACTAAATTTAAATCATGCATTAATACTTTAAGTTAATAATTTAAAAATGATAAAAACATTAAGTATTAGAATAATAAGTGTTGGATAAGATTGGACGATTTCTCGTCCGCACTCTCCCGAGAACCTGACATGTCCCCTTCAAGATATCCAACTCAAATAGACCTTTATCTGAAAATACTCGTCGTTGATAATCTTCTTTTAAAGAAATAATCTGATTTACTTTTATCTAAAGGTGAATAATCATGTTTTACCATAGTATGTCTTTCAATCTTAGTCCAAGACATCTTATTTAACTTTTTACCAGTGTTTGAGTCAGTTAAAATCCATCTATCTTGATGTACATCGTCTTTGTTTGGTTTAGGGAAATATTTATTTATGATTTCCTTTTACCAGTACGAGATTTACTCAGTTTAACACGAGACTTTTCTGAATGTTTTTTCCCATAATGATTATTTCCCTAATATATCTTCCTTTTTTATGAATACTCATCAGTTCACGAGATTCTAATGATTTAAAATGGAATAAATACCATATACTATAGTTATCTCAAGTCTTTTTATTATTTTCGTTGCCTAACTTCAGATGAATATTTATTAAATTTATTTAATCTATTCTAATGTGGGAGTCATGATTTTTTATCATGTATTATTTTAATATCATTTGAGGTCATCAAATTGCCCAAAAAAGAAGTATTCGATTGTATTTCACATCGTAATTTTCATAACATTTTTGTAGTAATCTGTTGGACTTTGTCATGCTGATGAAATTTTTCATCATGTTTTTGTAGTGATCTGTCAGACAATTGTATGGCACAATAACAAAATCATTATTATTACATGGAATATATACTATAATTAATTAATTGGAGTCCAATAAAAATAGTTGATATTTTTCTATATTTTTAATAATCTCAATAGCTAATGATATTTTAATGAGATGGATTTATTAACTTATTATGTGATTTTTTACTATTTGGTATAAAATTAACTATTTTTGAAAGTTAATTGCATAATATAAAAGAAAACATTTTTAGAAATAACGTTGTTATATTGATGAGGTTAATATTTTTCATACAGTTTATTTGATTAAAGTCAGGAAATATTTTTGAATAATTATTCATTGTCTAATTTTTTTGTTTTATCTATTCCCAATGTATATTTCACTAAAGAAGCCATAATTAAAATATTAATCTTTAAATATGAATTAAAGCATAAATATTTAATATATTGGGATGGGGGTTTTTAAAATGAAAAATAAAATATTAATCCTAATTTGTTTAATATTTCTCATATCATTATCCTGTGTATCAGCTAGTGATATAAACCAAACAAATACAGAAAATGTTGATAATACGATTTTATCAACCAGTAATAATGTTAATGTGGATAATATTTTATCTGCAGATGAAAATATTGATGTGAATGATAATTTATCATCTTATGAAAATTATGGTATAGATAATTTAACAAGTGATGAAGGCGAATTTATTGATGCATCAGAAGGTTATGAACGTCTTAATGCATTTAGAACAGAAAACGGCGTATGGCAATGGAACAATGATGATACAACAAGAACAGTTTTCAATACTAACGATACCAATCAGCTTAAACCATTAGTAAGAGATACTGCTCTTGAAGAAACAGCAAAAATCCGTGCTAAAGAACTTGCAACAAAATATAGTCATACTCGTCCAGATGGTAGTTCCTGTTGGACGGCTTTTCCTGATGGATATTGGGCTAAAGGTGAAAATATTGCATGGGGGCAAAGAACATGGAATCAAGTCACAGAAGCGTGGAAAGAAACTGAAGACCCTTATTCTGGACAAGGACACAGAAGAAACATGCTTAATCCTAACTTTAACAGTGTAGGTGTTGCAGGATACAAATTAAATGGTGTAATCTACTGGGCACAAGATTTCGGAGGAAAAAATAATGCTGAAGTATTAACTAAAATCAATCCTGAAAATGCATTCACAATTAAAAACAATACACTAAAACCTGAATTCAATATCCAATTACCTAACAATGCAACAGGTAATTTTATTGTAAAAATTGATGGTAATATAATCGATAGTAAAACTTTATCTAACGGTAAAGCAACAATTACTGCCAATGATTTAAGCACAGGAACACACGAAGCAATCCTTTCATATGGTGGAGATAGTAATTATTATACCGTTAATCAAATAGCTACTATCAATGTTACACAAATTAATCCAATTAATCCAACTCCAACAGATAATTCCACTGGAACATTCACGGATTTAAATAATTTAATACAGAGTAGTGAAAATGCAGTGATTAAATTAGAAAGAGATTATGCATATAATAAGAATACTGATAATAATTTAATCGAAGGTATTGAAATTAATAAAGAAATTACAATTGATGGTCAATGCCACACGATTGATGGAACACAACAAGCAAGAATATTCAATATAAATTCAGAGGTTAATCTAAAAAATATAAATTTCATTAATAGTAACGCATATGGGGATGGTGGTGCAATATATTATTTTGAATGTATTGATGCCTGTTCTGTTGTGAATTGTACTTTTATTAACAATACTGCGGATTATGGTGGTGCAATACGTAACATTGGTTCTGTTTATAACTGTACTTTCATTAATAACACTGCCAGTGACTATGCTGGAGCAATATATTGTGTTAATTCTATTTATAATTGTACTTTCATCAATAACAAAGCAGAGCATGGTGGTGCAATATATTGGATTGATTCTGCATATAATTGTACTTTTATTAATAACACGGCTGGTCATGGTGGTGCAATACGTGATATTGCTTCTGTTTATAATTGTACTTTTATTAATAACAGTGCTAGCGAATATGGTGGTGCAATAAATTCCTATGATGCAGGTTCTGTTTATAATTCTACTTTCATTAACAATACTGCTAGCGAATATGGTGGTGCAATATATTTAGAATACGGCGATATTCACATTACTGACTCAAATTTTATTGGAAATGATAAAGTTGATTTTATTTATTACGTATCTTTAGCGCAAATAGATGATGTATCTATTTATTTAAATAATAATACCATGCGGGGAGTTAATCCCTATGATATTTGGTTCAATAGTGAAAATCCAATAACATCACCAATATATTTAGTATTTTCACAACAACAAGTTGAAAAAGGAGAAACAATTGAAATAGGCACTATAAAAGATGATAATGGAAATATTATTCGTATGGATAAAATTCAATTTAAAATTTATAAAGAAAACACATTAATTGATGAAAATTCGTCCTATTATGAAGATGGATATTATTATACATGTAATTTAGATTGTGGGGTATATAAAGTAACAGGTGATATTTCTAGTGATTATGCAACCGATTTGACTGTAATTAACGGTGAATTAATTGTTGAAAATCCAGTAACTAAAAAAATCCCAATAATTTCAACAACTGTTGAAAAAAATAAAAATGATGTTACTTTAACAACTACACTTAATCCAAGTAATGTAACAGGTAATGTAACATTTAATGTCAATGGTGAAAACTATGAAGTAAATGTTAAAGATGGAAAAGCAACAAAAACATTATATTCACTGAGTGAAGGGTCATATACTGTTAAAACAACATATAATGGAAATAATTATTACAATAAGACAAATGCTGAAGATATTTGTTTTGATATTTCATCAACATACACTATTGAAGCTAATGATTTAACTAAATATTATGGCGGTTCTGAAAGATTTATTGTAACTTTAAAAGATAAAGCCAACAAGGCAGTAGCTGATGAAAATGTAACTATCACAATTAACGGTCAAACATACATTAGAACTACTAATAGTAATGGTGAGGCTTCCATGGCTATCAACTTAGACAGTGGTGAATATGATGTTTTAAGTCAATATAAAGATTATACTGTATCTTCCAAAGTCACTATTAAATCCACTATTTCTGCTAGGGATGTTACTAAGATTTTCCGTAATGGTACTCAATATTATGCAACATTCCTTGATACTAAAGGTAATTTGTTGAAAAACACTGCTGTTGGATTTAATATTAATGGGGTATTTTACACTAGATATACAAATGAAAATGGTGTTGCTCGTTTAAATATTAATTTAAACCCTGGAACATACCTCATCACAGCTACAAATCCAAGTTCCAATGAACAGCATTCAAATAATATTACAGTATTGCCTTCTATTGTTGAAAACTATGATTTAACTAAGTATTATAAGAATGGTACTCAATATTGGGTTAAAATATTAAAGGATGACGGAACTGCTGTTGGTGCTGGTGTCAGTGTATCATTCAATATTAATGGTGTATTCTACACTAGAACCACTAATGAATTAGGTTATGTTAGATTAAATATTAATTTAGACCCTAACACATATATTATAACCGTAATGTATAATAATTTAATGGTATCCAACACAATTAAAGTATTACCAGTTTTATCTGCTAATAATTTAAATATGTATTATAGGGATGGATCTAAATTTGAAGCTAAATTAGTAGATGGTCAGGGAAATGTATTAGCAAATCAACTCATTACATTTAATATCAATGGTGTTTTCTATGATAGAATGACAAATGATAATGGTATTGCTATGCTCAATATTAATTTAATGCCTGGAAAATACATTATAACATCAATGTACAGTAATGGTGCAAGTATTTCTAATAATGTTACTATTAAGTTGAGATTAAATTAATTATTTGAATTTGGGATAATTATGATGAAATTAAAATATTTTTCAAAAAAATCGATGATTTTAGTTTTATGTGCACTGATATTGTGCACTATGCAGGCATGCACAGCATGTACTGCTGTATATGTAGGTTCGGATGCAAGCGATGACGGTTCAGCAATTGTTGCAAGATCAAATGACTATCCTGCAGTTTGGGGAAATCACATTACAGTGACTCCGGCGGTGGAAAATCAGCCTGGTCGGGTCATGCCTGTAAATGAGTATGGATCTGTAAGAACGGAAATTCCAGCAAACACTTATCAATACACTTCGACACCATATATGGATAGTACGGTAGCAGCCACAGGTTATTCTCATGATGCAGCTGCCGCCACTAATAATAAAGGAGTGGCCATGACCATGTCTGTTACAGCATATTCAAATAGCGCCGCTTTGAGAGCAGATCCCTTAACAAGTCGTGGGATTTGTGAAGATGCTGCAGTAGACCTTGTGATTTGTCAGAGCGGAACTGCAAGAGAAGGTGTAAATGTTCTTTGTGGAATCATTGATAGGTATGGTAGTAGTGAATCCAACATTGCTTTCATTGTCGATCAGAAAGAAGCATGGTATATTGAGATGTATACTGGACATCAGTATGCTGCAGTGAAATTGCCAAGGGACAAAGTAGCAGTCTTCGGTAATGAATTTTCTTTAGAGTACTTATCAGACTATGAGGACTACATTATATCTAAAAGATTATTTAGTCTTGCAGAAGAAAGGGGTTTTGCTGTACATGGTAAGAATAATGAGATTAATTTGTTCCATACATATTCTGGAAAGCGGATGACTACAGATTATTCGCACAGGAGGACTTGGATTGGACACCATATTTTAGCTCCTTCAAAATTCAGTGCTGAATATAATCATAATGCTATGTATCCACTATGCTTTGCACCAGATAGGAAGGTTTCACTACAGGACGTCTCTCAGCTTATGCGTAATAAATTTGAAGGGACACAATATTCTCCTGATGAAACTGGTAAAAGCGGTATTAGAGTAATTGGAACTGATACTGCACTAAGCGCTCATATGATACAGGTGTTCCCAAATCTTCCTGCAGAAATGTCATGTATTAGCTGGGTCAGTAGCGGTCCGCAAGTCTATGGAGTGTTTGTACCTGTATCCAATGATTGTATATATGTTGGTGGGGCTTATGGAGCTAATCAGCCTGCAAGGGATAAAAACGTGTTTGATATAAATTATCCATATTATCTCTTTAAGAATATTTGCTCTCGCTGTTCGGGACCAAACAACCACAAAATTTACGGTAAGCCAGTGCAAGATTTTTGGTATAAAGCCGAAAGCAATATGTATATTGGAATGAGCAAAGTACTCAAAGCAGCAGCAAAAATGGGTGATAAAAACAGCAGGGCAAATTATATCACTTCATACTGTAATGATATGATGGCTAAAGCATTTGAAACAGGCCATGAAATACGTCAAATTATTCTAAATGGGGTGCCTCCAAGGGATTTGAATCTTGATGCATCAAAATTCAGCATTGTTCCTGTAGTGCAGGGAGACCACTCCACTGAGACTATCATTAAGACAACGGATATTGTTAAAGTGTTTAGGAATGGAACACAATTCTATGCAACTATCACAGACGGTGAGGGAAAATACGCGCCTAAAGGGGCTGTGGTTACTTTCAATGTTTGTGGTGTATTATATAATCGTGTAGTCGGTGAAAACGGTTTGGTTAAAATAAATATTAACCTTAATCCACGCAATTATAATATAGGAACTTATTATGGTGGAGCAAGCGTTAGGAATGCAATTGATGTATTACCCACATTGATATCTGAAAACCTGGTAAAACACTACATGAACGACTCCAAGTTCCGTATCAAATTGGTTGACGGACAAGAAAATCCAGTTGCCGGCAAAGTCATTACCATGAACATCAACGGAGTATTTTATCATCGTACAACTAATCAAAATGGTATAGCTATGCTGAATATCAAATTAGATCCGGGCAAATATATACTGACTGCAACCGATTCGAATACCGGATTAATGATGTCATATACTATTATCGTATTGCCTATTTTAACAGCAAGTGATATGAGAATGACGTATTTAGATGGAAGCCAGTTTAAAGCAAAACTCATTGATGGTCAGGGTAAACCGTGTGCTGGTCAAAATATTACTTTCAACATCAACGGTGTTTTCTATAATAGAACAACAGATGCTTCAGGTATTGCTCGTTTAAACATCAATTTAATGGCTGGAGAATACATTATAACATCAATGTACAGTAACGGTGCATCAACTTCCAATAAAATTACTATATCAAGTTGAGATTAAATTTCTCAACTTTTTTTCATATTTTATTTCTAATTTTCAATATCTAATACTTAATTTCATGATAAATTATTTATATAGTTACATTAATAACTTCGATATTTTAATAGCTATCTTTCATATTATTGAATCACATATAAAATATCCTTATTTATTGAGGCTGGATATATATGCATTTAATTAATTATGCAATTACAAACTTACTCTTGGAAACTGTTTTCGATAATAGCTATGTCTTCGGAAGTCAAATCATATAATGAATAGACTAATTGATTGATTTCTGTTTCTAGTTCTTGAATTTTATTTTGTAATGGTTTTATAGTGGCTAGGCTTTCCTTAAATTCATTTTCTAATAATTCTTGCTGTTTTCTTCTTGGAATTTTAATTTTTTTATTAATTTCTTTTAAAAAGTCTTCAAAATTCATTTCATAGTAGTTTTCAAGTTTATTTGATAATTTTGAAATGTCATAGTTTCTTAGTAACCATTTATGGAATGAATTAATTTCATTAAATAATTTAATATTTGCATAACTTATGTCATCAACATAAGAAGCTATTTCATGTTGTTTTTCTAAATCTAAGTTTTTAATTGGCATTAATTTTAATTCATTAGAGCTTGTATAATATTTAATTCTATGGGTTCGGATGGTGTTTAAATAGTATTTACATAGATTAGAATTCATTATTGCTTGGATATACTTTAAATCAAAGTTTTTAGATATGCTTTCTAATTCTTTACGAGATTTTTCCGACCATTTTTTAATACTATTAGTAATGCTTTTATTGTTTACTTCTTTAAGTGAATGATATAAAACAGAAATATAGCAACTATCATTAGTAACTAAACCAGTATCATCATATATTCCTTGATTTGTTTTGCCTCTAATTAATTTGGGATAAATATACAATTCAGGAAATGTGGGTCTTCTTATTTTTGATGGAACTCTATCAGTATTCCATTCTAAATATCTAGTTCTATTTATTTTATATTTTCTAATGTCTTTTCCTTCGATATAAGGTTTAATATTAATTTCGGTTTCAATATCAGAAATTAAATCATCTTTTTTAAATTCTCCTTTAGCTATTTTTTCATGAGCATTTAAAACCATTCCTACACTAATAAAACAGATATCCCCTAGTAATGTCGTATTTTTGAAATATTTATCTAACTCTAGTGTGTCTTCAGTTTTGTAAATTTTATTAATGTCATTGGTGTAATTCAATATTGAAATATTTTCAAATGAACCATTGTGAACAATTCTTTTAGTTAATTCATTATTTTTTTCATTTTTTACTGTAATGATTAAGCTTTCAACACCAACACCTTTAAAAACTCCCATATTTTTAAAAAAATCTAATTGTTTAAGATTAAAATTATTGTTAATGTATTCTTTAGATTTTTTAGAAGCTTTAGATGTATTATATGAATTTGATATGATATAAGACAAATAACCTTTTTTTTTAAGTATTTTCAGTCCTTTTTCAATAAATGCTATATAATAATCCCATTTTTCATATAATGTTTCATAATCTTTTGATTTTTTTAAAAAAGTTCTTTGATTTTGATAATGGTCATCTTGTAAGTCTGCTTTAATATAAGGTGGATTGCCAATGACAATGTCAAATTTAGCATTATTAATTTCCTTAAAATCAATTCTCCAGTTAAAAGCTTTATCTCCAACAATATTTTCATCATCTATTAGAGAATTACCGCATTTAATATTTTTATCTAAATTAGGAAGTTTAAAACCTTGCCTAACTCCAGTAGATGTAGCCAATTTTAAAAATAATGATAATTTTGTGATTTCAACGGATTCTTCATTAACATCAACTCCAAAAATGTTGTTGATGATAATTTGTTTTCTACTATCTAAACTATCAAAATATCTATTAAGTGATGAATCATTTGCATATTTGCTGTCATGATATGCTTTGTGAATTTCAAATAATATGTCTACTGCTTTATTTAAGAATGCACCACTTCCACAACTGATATCTATGATTTTTATTTCTTTTAATTTTTTATCTAGTTCATCTAATGAATTTGAATCTTCATATTCACTTATTAATTCATGTGTTGTATTGGCTTTACCACTAATGCTTAAATAAGGGATTATGGTGTTTCTACACATATATTCAGTTATATACTCGGGAGTGTAAAATACACCGTCTTTTTTTCTTCTTTCCGTTGTTTCATCTTTTAATTCTTCTATATCACCAATACTGTTTTCAAATATATGTCCTAGTATATTTACACTTAATTCTGAACCAAAATCAAATGAAGATATGAGTAATAAGTTTTTGTAGATTGGATTTAGTGTATCTTTGTAAACACCAAGTAATGATTCAATTTCTTCATATTTTTCTTTAAATTTCCATGTTTTGTAGCAATCATCAAAGAATGTTAGGTCTTCCACTTTATCTCTTATTTCTAGATGTCTTAAGCTTTCTTTAAAGAGTCCTCCATTGAATGCGCTAATTCCACGTTCTGTATTACCTTTGTCGGCGAATCTAAATAGTTCGTTTAATCTGTCCCACATGGTGAATTCAAACAGGTTTTTATGTTTTATTGGTGTTAATATTACATCTGCTGTTGTTTCTGTTGGTATTAATCTTAGGTCCTCAGCAAAGCAAAGAAATATGAATCTATTTAGTATTAGTTGTGCTAATCTAATAGCTTCTATCCTGTCTATGTTATTTGATGAATGTTCTAGTTCTTTTATGAGCATTAGTCTTGTTTCGCTGAATAGCTTGTAAAATTCATCTTCTAACTCTCGTTCTATGACTTTTGTTTCTTTTAGAAGTGTTTGGGGTATGTCTTTATCTATTAGGGAGAATTTACTAAATATGAGTAAGAATTTTTTAAGTACATTTGGGTCGGTTAATTGTTTGAATTTAAATGATATGTACTTCTCTCTGTAACTTGGATTGAAAAATCTGAATTCGTTATAATTGGATACGAATGCCCATTGTGTTTCTTCTTTAATGCTTGCATAATTAGTTACTTGCTCGATTGGGGATTGTTCTCTGTTATATCTTTTGTTAAGGTCTTTGCATGTTGTACCTTTTAGTTCAACAACAACATAATCTTTGCCGTCTTTTTTTAATGTGAATTCTACTGGTCTGCCTTCATCGCCAATGTTTTCTTCATATTGTATGTCTGTGAATTCATAGCCTAATATGTTCTCTAAAATGATTTTAAAGAATTTTATGTAGTTTGATTTTTCATTTTTTAGTTCATCTTGGTCTAATTTTTTTATCCAATAGCTGATTGGGTCGCAATCAGCTTGTACTGTAAGTGCATCATCATATAATTCTATAAACTCTTCCATCTTCTTATTGTTGAACAAATTATTTTCAATCATAGCTTCAGAAGTCATATTAACCCACTCACTATAGCTATTTATCTTATATGTGTGATATCGTTAAAATAGTTTAATTATTTATAACTTCATCATAATATTGCTTTAACTTAGTTATATTGTCTAAACTTGGTTATATTGTGGCGATTCATCTATAAAGACTTAGTATGTAATTAATTTCATATAATTATATCTTAATACTTGGAAATAGTTAATAATAATTTAAAATATTACTTCTCAAATGCTCTCACTAAATTTATTTATATAGCTAAATTAATAATGTTATTATATTAATTTGAACTGAAAAACTTGCCAATTTTCGTGTAGTTTTTCATGATTTTTTAAGTATAAACATGCAGGTTTTACTATGACTACTTATATTAAACATCCATTAATCAAAAAAGATTCGATTGAATCAAGACTTTATCAGCAAGTATTGGCAGGGGATGTTTTAAAAAAAGGAAATACAATGGTTGTTGCACCAACAGCTTTAGGTAAAACTATTGTAGCTATTTTAGTTGCGGCAGATCGTCTTCAAAAAGTTAAAAATTCTAAAGTTTTAATATTATCACCAAGTAAACCATTAGCTATTCAGCATGAAGCTAGTTTTAAAGAATTCTTAACTTTGCCTTGCTCATCTATTACAGGTTCTATTAAAACAGATGATAGAGTAAAAAGATGGGAGGAATCTAGAATTATCTCTGCAACACCACAAACAATAGAGTCTGATTTATTGAATGGTAGATATGATTTAAGTAGTGTGTCATTAATTGTTTTTGATGAATGTCATCATGGTGTTGGATCTTATTCTTATGTTTATTTAGCATCTAGATATGTAAAAGAATCTAATTATAATTTAATTTTAGGTTTAACTGCTTCACCTGGTTCTGATAAATCAAAAATAAAAGAAGTAAGTAGGAATCTTTATATTCAAAACATTGTTGTTAAAACTGAAAATGATCGTGATGTTAAACCTTATTTTAATCCAGTTGAGATTGATTGGGTTCGGGTTAAAATGAGTTCCGAACTTGAAAAAATCAAAACTTCTTTAGATAAATCACTTAAAACACGTCTTAAAGCTTTAAAAAATATGAGTATTATTAAAACAGTGTCTGTTTCTAAAGTTGATATTTTAAAAGCAAGAAGTCGCATTCAAGGCGAAATTGCAAGAAATACTAATCCAAATAAGGAGTTATTCCATGCTATTTCTATTTTAAGTGCAGTTATTAATATTCAGCATGCTCAAGAACTTATTGAAACTCAGGGAATTCATCCTTTCAATAGATATGTTGATAGATTACGTAAAAAAAAGACTAAAGCTTCTAGGTCTTTAATGCAAGATAATAATTTTTCAAGAGCTGTTAGATTATCTTCAAATGAAAAAAAAAATGGTTGGGAACATCCTAAACTTAAAAAAATCGCTGAAATACTAAAAAAAGAATTAGGTGCTGCTGATGGTCAAACAACTCTCCAATCTACAAGATATGGGGATAAAAAAGATAAAAAAGCTTCTAAAATTATTGTTTTTACTCAATTTAGAGATACTTTGGAAATGATTCATAAAAAACTTGAAAAAGAAGGTATTAAATCTGCTATGTTCTTTGGTCAAGCTAGTAAAGATGGTAAAAAAGGATTAACTCAAAAACAACAAAAAGAGATTATTAAGGCATTTAAAATGGGTGAATATGATGTTTTAATTTCAACTAGTGTTGCTGAGGAGGGTATTGATATTCCTGCAGTTGATTTGGTTGTATTATATGAACCTGTTCCTTCTGAAGTGCGGATGATTCAAAGACGTGGAAGGACAGGACGTAAAAGGACTGGTCGAGTTAAAGTTTTAATTACTACTGGAACACGGGATGAGGCTTATTATTGGTCTTCTGTTAGAAAAGAAGATAATATGAAAAATCAACTTATTAATCCAGAGATTTTAAAGGAATTAAATGAATCTGCTACTTTAAGGATGGATAATGAAAAACATATTACTGTTCGTGAAAATCCTAAAAAAGATTCTTTTCCATTAGTTTATGCTGATTCTCGTGAAGGAAACTCTAAAGTAATAAGATATTTATCTCAAATGGATATGAATGTTAAAATTAGTTCAATGGCTGTTGGAGATTATCAGGTTAGTGATGAAGTAGCAATTGAAAGAAAAACTGCTAAAGACTTTGTTAGTTCTATGATTGATAAACGTTTGTTTAAACAAGCGCGTGAGCTTTCACAAGAGTTTAAAAGACCATTACTTATTTTAGAGGGGGATGATTTATATTCTGGTATGGTTAATCCTAATGCTATTAGAGGAACTATTGCATCAATTGCACTTGATTTTGGTATTAGTATCATCCCAACTCGTGATGCTCAAGATACTGCGGCTATGATAAAAAGGATAGCTATTCGTGAACAGAATGGTGAAAAGATTCCTATTCAGATTAGAACAGATAAAAAGCCAGTTAGTTTGTGGGAACAACAACTTTTCATAATTGAATCTTTACCGAATATTGGACCTGTAAATGCTAAAAACCTGCTTGAACACTTTGGTTCTGTTTCAAATGTTATTAATGCATCTGAAAGTGAATTGATTGAGGTTGATGGTATTGGTAAGATAACTGCTAGTGAAATTAGAAAAGTAATTGAATCTAAATATTTATATTTCAAAAAAGAAATTAAAGAAAAAAAACTCCTTTAATCTAATTTGTCTTATTTTTCAATTTAAATTGAATTTTTTTCGCTTTTAGTAATATTTATTAGTATAATCTAACATAAATATTATTCATAATAAGTTTTACTTAATTTCCCCGCTGATAACTTAAATTAAGTTTTATTTATTATTTGTTTTAAATATAAAGGGAGGATAACATTTTATGAAATATAGGTATCTATCCGTATTTTTAATATTATTAGTATTATCTGTCGGTGCAGTAAGTGCACAGGAAAACACTACTGCTGACAATGATATTGATGTTTTACAAGATGCAAGTGCTGTAGTATCTAGTGAATATGTTATTGATGATAGTAATTATGATACTTATTTCAATAGTACTACTGGGTTTATACTAGAAAATTCCAATATTTCTGATGGAGATACAATAAGATTTGGAAATATTGCAAATAAAACATTCATGTTTGATAAACAGTTAACAATCACTTCTAATTCATCATTTAATGTAATTAGTAATTCCACATTTTGTTTCATGGAAGGAAGTGATAATTCACAGGTTACGGATTTATGGATTATTAATCAAAATTTTGATGGAATTGCAATCTCTATTACAGAAATTAATAATATTTCAATTAAAGATTCTGTAATTGATGTTAGTGGTGCCGAAGGAGCTACTCTATTTGCAATTTATGCAGATTCTGTTAATAATTTAGAGCTAATTACCAATGTATTTACTTATGTTGGTAAATCTGATGGTAATGCAGTTAACAATGCTATTCGTATAATTGATTCAGATGATGTATCAGTTGAAAACAACACTTTTGATATTTCAATTCCGTCTTGTGATGTTGCATGG
>CACZPT010000065.1 GCA_902783085.1 uncultured Methanobrevibacter sp. | reverse complement strand
TCAGGGGGTGTTGACAGTTCAATTTTAACATTATTTTTAAAAGACATTTCATTCAATAAAAAATTGGATATAACCCTTTATAGTGTAGGTGTTAAAGACTCTAAAGATATTGAAGCTGCAGAATATGCTGCCGAATATTTGGAGTTACCGCTTAAAACTCAAACGGTAAGTGAAGAGTTAATTCGTGATAATCTAAAAGAGGTAGTTCATGCAATAGGTGATGATAATTTAATGAAAATAGGTGTTGGAATGACCACATATTTAGCAACAAAAATGATTGCTGAAGATAATATAAAAGTGGCTATTTCAGGTCAGGGTGCCGATGAATTGTTTGGAGGATATAAAAGATATATTAAAAGCTATCTTGATGGAAAACTTGACTGGGAGTTAAGAAGTGATATTTCAAATATGTATCATGTAAATCTTGAAAGAGATTATGCATGCTCAATGATTAATGGTGTAGAGTTAAGATTACCATTTTTAGATAAAAATCTTGTTGAATATGCACTTAATTTACCTGTAAAATATAAAATATCCGGTGAAGGAGATATTTTACGTAAAAATATTTTAAGAAAATTAGCATTTAATTCAGGTTTAGATATTAAAATTGCATATAGACCAAAAAAAGCGGCTCAATATGGCAGTGGTATTGATAAAATACTTAGAAAAAAGATTATCAAAGATGTTGATTTATCATCATATTTATAAATATTAAAAAATAAAATTATAAATATTATTTATTATTAGGAGTTATAATTTTATGTCTATTGAAAAAGATGCAGAAAAAATCATTGAAGAATTTTCAAAAACTTTGGAAAATATTCCAAATTCAGAAGAAACATGGTACATTACTGATAATTTAAATTTGACTCGTGATGATGTGCCTCATGAGAAAAATCCGGAAAAAATTTTAAGAAATGCCACTATTGACAAAGATGGAAATCTCAAAGTTAAAAAAGCAGAATGGGTATAATTGGGAGGATTTTATATGAGAATGAACTTAGTTCTAGAGCTTTTAGATGTTCCGGGACAATTAGTTTCTGTATTAGAACCTATTAGTGGACTTGGTGCAAATTTAGTTACTATAATCCATAAAAGGGATTCTAAAAATGAAAAAGGAAAAATTCCTGTTCAACTTACTTTAGAAGGTGAACAAGACAGTCTTAATCGTGTAATTAAAAGATTTGAAGACTTGAATATTACTATTATAGAAAAAGACGGTGTTATTAACAAAGAATTAATAAGCACTATATTGATTGGCCATATTGTTGATGGTGATGTTAGAGACACTACAGATAGAATTAATGCGCTAGATGGTGTTTATGTGGTTGGTTTTGATATTAAATTAGATGGTGAGAAAAAATCTACTGCATTAATTAATTTAGAAACTGATTTTGGAAAAAAACAATTTGTTTTTGATGAAATAGCTAAAATAGCTGCTGAAAAAGAATTACTTATGATTAACGAAGTTTAGGGATATTATGAAAGAATGTAAAATCATAATTATGGGATTTGGAGCAGTAGGTCAAGGTATTGCTCGTGCAATCGCATTGAAAAAAGAAATGATTAGCAAAGATTATGGTGTGGAGCTAAAAGTTGTAGCTGCTGCCGATTCATCTTCATCAGCTATCTCTGGTGATGGTTTAGATGAAAATTTACTTGCAGATATTAAAAATGAAAATGGAAAATTATCAGCTTATCCGGATTATGGTACTATAATGTCTGGCCCTGATGTCTTAGATGCTGTTGAATACGATTTGTTAATGGAAGCAACTCCTACTAATATTGAAACTGCTGAACCGGCATTATCATTAACACTCAAAGCATTTGAACAAGGAAAAGATGTTGTAACTTCCAATAAAGGACATTTAGCACTTAAATTTGGTGAAGTTACTAAAGCTGCTCAAGATAACAATGTTGAATTTAAATATGAGGCAAGTGTGGGTGGAGCAATGCCTATCATTAATTTTACTAAAGAAACTCTTGCTTCTTGCGGTATTAATTCAATTATTGGTATTTTAAACGGTACTACAAATTATATTTTATCTAGAATGACATCTGAAGGTTCATCATATGATATTACATTAAAAGAGTCTCAAGAGTTAGGAATTGCAGAAACTGACCCGACTCAGGATGTTGAAGGTATTGATGCAGCTTGTAAAACTGTAATTTTAGCTAATTCACTTTTAGGAATTGATGCTACTTACAGTGATGTTGAAGTGGACGGTATTTCTAATATCACTTCACAAGCTATTGAACTTGCAAAAAAAGACGGTTATTTAATAAAATTAATTGCTGAAGTTTCACCAAATCAACTAAAAGTTTCCCCTCGTTTAGTTAAGCAAGGAAGCTCTTATGATGTAAATGGAACTTTAAACATGGCTACTATTAAAACAGATTTAGCTGGTGAAGTAACTGTTATGGGACTTGGTGCAGGATCTCTTGAAACTGCATCTGCGATGTTGACTGATGTAATTAGTATTTTAAAATCTAAATACTAATTTTTTTTACTTTTTTTGATACTATGAAATATGTAATTTTTATTCCTGATGGTTCTAGTGACCTTCCAATTGATAAATTAGACGGAAAAACTCCTCTTCAAGTTGCTAAAACTCCAAATATTGATAAATTGGCTAAAAATGGTTTTGGAGGATTTACTAATAATGTTCCTGAAGGTTATACTCCGGGATCTGATGTTGCAAATATGAGTATTTTTGGATATAATCCTGCAGAATTTTATACTGGACGTGGACCTCTTGAAGCAGGAAGCGTTGGTATTGATACGACTCCTTGCGATGTAATATTTAGATGTAACACCATTTATGAAAAAGATGGTAGAATGGAGGACTTTAATGCAGGCCATATTTCCACGAAAGAAGCAGATGTATTAATTAATGGTTTAAATAAATACTTTAATGACAAATACTCTGATTTTAAAGGTAAATTCTACACGGGGGTTAGTTATAGACATTTATTCGTCTATTCCTGTGATTCTGTTGAAGATGCAGAAATATTGGCTAATATTAAAACAATACCTCCACATGATATTTCTGGTGAAAAACTTATTGATAATTTGTTTGGTGAGTGTGAATTAGCCCAGGAAATCCAATCAATAATGTTTGAGTCAAAAGAATTTTTAGAAAATCATGAAATCAATCAAAAAAGAGAAATTCCGGCTAATATGGTATGGTTATGGGGACAAGGTGTAACACCTAAATTAACTAACTTTAAAGAAAATTATGGGCTTGATGCGGCTGTAATCACTGGTGTTGATTTACTTAAGGGTATTGGTGTTTTTGCTGGAATGGATATTATTGAAGTGCCTGGTGCTACAGGATATTTCGATACTGATTATAAAGAAAAAGGAGAATATGGTATTGAAGCTTTAAAGACACACGATGTTTTATTTATCCATATTGAAGCTCCTGATGAAGCAGGACATGCTCAAAATATCGAAGAAAAAATAAAAGCTATTGAAAGGATTGATGAATTTATTGTTGGTCCGATAATTGATTCTCTTGCAGATAACGATTTTAAAGCCGCAATATTGCCTGATCATCCAACGCCGATTGACATTGGAACTCACACACGTGATGATGTGCCGTTAGTTGTTTATTCATCTGATAAATCAGGTGATGAATGTGAATCATTTGATGAAGAAGGTGTTAAAACAGGTTCAATTGTCAAAAAAGAAGGTTATAAATTAATGGATAGATTAATTAATGAATTTTAGGAGGATATTAAATGAAAGTAATACTGGTTAATGGAAGCCCAAACAAAAAAGGTTGTACATATACTGCATTAAATGAAATTTCTAATACTTTAAATGATTTCGATATTGAAAGTGAAATATTTTGGATTGGAAATAAAGCAATTAGGGGATGTATTGCTTGTAAAAAATGTAAAACATCAGGTGAATGTGCATTCAACGATGATGTTGTAAATGAATTTTCTAAAAAAGCTTTTGATGCAGATGGATTTATTTTTGGATCTCCGGTTTATTATGCAGGTGCAAGCGGTCAAATCACTTCATTTTTAGATAGGGTATTTTATTCATCAGGAAATGCATTTAAACATAAACCTGGTTCTGTTATATGTTCTGCAAGAAGAGCTGGAACAACTGCAACTTATGATCAGTTAAATAAGTATTTAGGAATTTCACAAATGCCAATTATCTCATCATATTACTGGAATATGGTTCATGGTAATACTCCAGAAGAGGTATTACAGGATGAAGAAGGATTATGTGTTATGAAACAATTGGCTAGTAACATGGCTTTTTACTTAAAATGTATTGAAGCAGGTCGTGAAAAAGGTCTTGAACCTGTTGATATTCCAAAAGTAGTTACTAACTTCATAAGGTAATTATGAATATTTTTAAAACTCCCGAAGGTTACATATACTCGAATAGAGCTTTACTTGCTTTATTTATTCCTCTTTTAATTGAATATGCTCTGGAGTTTTGTGTAGGGTTGGCAGATTCTATAATGGTGGCTTCATTAGGTGAAGCAGCGATTTCGGGAGTTTCATTAGTTGACTTTTTAGTCCAACTTCTTATTTTTTCTTTTTCTGCTTTAGCAACTGGTGGTGTTGTTGTTGCTGGGCAATATTTGGGGGATAAACAGATTGAAAAAGCACAAAACTCTGCAACTCAGCTTGTTTGGTTTTCATCAATTTTATCAACACTTTTAATGATTTGTGTAATTATTTTTAGGTGTGTTTTAATAGGAACTTTATTTGGTCAAATTGAAGCTGATGTTTGGCAGAATGCTGAAATGTATTTATATATTGTGGCATTATCAATTCCGTTTTTAGCTATTTATAATGCTGGAGCAGCTATTTTTAGAACAACTAATAATGCGGACTTGCCAATGAAAATATTGCTTGTTTGTGATGTTTTAAATGTTATTGGCAATGCGATTTGTATTTATTATTTGGGTTGGGATGTAAGAGGTGTAGCTATTCCAACAGTTATATCAAGAGCACTGTCAGCTATTTTAATAATGTATTTTGCAACTGATGATAATTATAAACTACATATCAAAAAGACATTAAAACATAAATTTGACTTTAAAATACTTCGTAAAGTCCTACAGGTGGGTATTCCATATGGTGTTGAAAATGGACTGTTCCAATTAGGTCGTATACTTGTTTTAAGTATTGTTTCAACATTCGGAACAATGGCGATTGCTGCAAATTCGGTAGGTTATGCTATTGGAATATTTTCAGTTCTACCTGGATTTGCAATTAATTTGGGTCTAACTGCGGTTATTTCAAATTGTGTTGGTGCTGATGATTATCAGCAAGCAAGGTATTATAATAAAAAGTGTTTAGTAATCGTTATAATTTCACATGTTATAATTAATGTGTTAATTTTCCTGTTCTTACCATTGATATTGGGTATTTACAATTTATCGTCTGAAACTGCAGCAATGACAACTGAAATGGTTATTTGGCATGGTATTTTTGCAATTATTATATGGCCAATTTCATTTACTCTACCTTCAACATTTAGGGGAGCAGGTGATTCGAAATCAGTAATGTATATTAGTTTAGCTGTAATGTTTACTTGTAGAATAGCTCTTTCATATGTTATAGCTGACTGGTTAGGTATTGGAGTTTTTGGAACATGGATTGCAATGTTTATTGATTGGTATGTGAGAGCGACAATTTATGTGTATAGATATTTTTCTAATAAATGGACAAACTACCGAGTGGTTTAAATGAGCGAAATAATTTATAAAAAAATTCATGAATTTGAAAAAGAAGATTTAAAAGATTTATTTTTATCAGTTGAATGGTTTTCAGGTCATTTTCCTGATAAACTTCAAATTGCAATGAGAAATTTTGAAAGCGTTATATCTGCGTGGGATGGGGATAAACTTGTTGCTTTAATATGTGCAATGGATGATGGAATTATGACTGCATATGTCCATTATCTGCTTGTAAAATCAGATTATCAGGATTTCGGTATTGGAAAAGAGTTAGTTTTAAGAATCCGGAATATTTATAAGGATTATTTGCGCATTGTTGTTGCATATAATGATGAAATTGGTTTTTATGAAAATTGTGGCTTTAAAAAAGCAGATGATACAAATTCAATGTTTATAACTGAATTATGGACATGAGGTGTTTGAATGGTTTTATTTAGGGGAGATATTAAGTGTAAAAGTCTTCAAAGAAGAACTTCAATTAGTGTTATTTTACCTTCGGATAATATTCATTTTTTAAATGATACTGAAGAGATTGTCCCACAACCTTATAAGACTTTATATTTGCTTCATGGCCTTTATGGTAGCGATGATATTTTTTTAGCAAACACTTCAATTCAAAAGTTTGCAGAAGATAATGGGATTGCTGTTGTAATTCCATGTGGTGAAAATAGTTTCTATTTAGATGATGTCAGATCCCATAGATTTTTTGGTGAATATATTGGTCAGGAACTATTGGACATTACAAGAAATATTTTTCCACTATCTGATAAGCGGGAAGATACATTTATTGCCGGTTTTTCAATGGGCGGTTATGGGGCTATTAGAAATGGATTAAAATATTCAAATAACTTTTCATATATTGGTGCAATTTCTGCAGCTTTAATAACAGAAGATATTTTAAATTATGAGGATGATAATAATGTGCTTAAATCAAAACAATTTTACGAGTCATGTTTCGGTGATTTAAATTCTATTAGGGGTTCTGATATGGATCCGAAATATTTGATTGATAATTGTGAAAACATCCCAAATATATTCATGGCTTGTGGATATGATGATTTTTTGTTTGATAAAAATGTTGATTATTATAATTATCTAAAAAATAAAAATATTGATGTTGAGTTTTTAGAAGATGAAGGTGAACATAGTTGGGAATTTTGTGATAAATATATCAAAGAATTCATCAAAAGACTGCATTTAAAAGCAAAGTAATTTTATATATATCATGAAAAACTAATAGGTATAATATAATATATTTGTAAAATGGAGAGGATTTTTCTGACAAAATATATAATTATAACAGGGGGAGTAGTAAGCTCAATTGGTAAAGGTATCACTTCAGCTTCTATGGGTAGAATTTTAAGGTCCTATGGATTAAATGTATCAGCTATTAAAATAGATCCTTATTTGAATTGGGATTCAGGAACACTTAATCCTTATCAGCATGGTGAAGTGTTTGTTACTAATGATGGTATGGAAACCGATTTAGATTTAGGACATTATGAAAGATTTTTGGATGTTGAACTTGAAGGTTTTGCTAATATTACTACAGGTAAAGTTTATAAAGCAGTTATCTCTAAAGAAAGAGAAGGTGGTTTTTTAGGTGAATGTGTTCAAGTTATTCCACATATTACTAATCAAATTAAAGAAATGATTAGAGATACTTCTGAAAAAAAGGATTATGATGTTGTTTTAATAGAGCTTGGTGGTACTGTTGGAGATATTGAAAGTCAACCATTTTTAGAAGCTTTAAGGCAATTACGTAATGAGGAAGGCTCTGAAAATGTAATGTTTGTCCATGTTACTTTCATTCCTTACTTGGATGCTGCTGGTGAATTTAAAACTAAACCGACCCAACATTCTACAAAAGAATTAAGAAGTATGGGTATTAATCCTGATGTTATAGTTTGTAGGTCTCAAAAACCAATCGATGATGCTTTAAAACAAAAGGTTGCTCACTTTTGTGATGTAGATAGAAATGCTGTTGTAAATACTCCTGATGCAGGTACTATCTATGAGGTGCCTCTTGTTTTAGAAGAGAATAATATTGGTGAGTTGATTGTTAAAAGAATTGGTCTTGATATTGAAGCTGATTCATCAAAATTAGATGATTGGGCTAAAATTGTTGAGTCTATAAAAATTAAAGATCCTGTTGTTACAATTGGTATTATCGGAAAATATGTTGAACTTGAAGATGCTTATATCAGTATTAGAGAATCCCTCCAGCATGCAGCAGCAAGTATTGGTGTTAAAGCAAATATTGAGTATTTAAGTTCTGATGTGGATGAATTAGATAAGGATGTAATGGGTAATTTCGATGGTATTCTTATTCCTGGTGGATTTGGTGAACGTGGTTTTGAAGGAAAATTAGATGCTGTTGAATATGCAATTGAAAATGATGTTCCTTTATTTGGAATTTGTTTAGGTATGCAATCTATTGTTACTCAATTTGCACGACGTAATGGTTATTCAGATGCTAATAGCTCAGAATTTGATGATAATCTTAAATATCCTGTTATTGATATGATGAAAGAACAAAAGAAAATCAAAAATATGGGTGGAACTATGCGTTTAGGTTCTTATGATTGTAAAATCATTGAAGGAACTAAAACTCATGATGCATATGGTGAAATTGATATTGAAGAACGTCACAGACACAGATATGAGTTTAACAATGACTTTAGAGATGACCTTGAAAGTAAAGGTTTAATTATTTCAGGTACTAGTCCGGATGACTTTTTAGTTGAAATTATTGAAGTTCCAAACCATCCATGGGCTATTGGTTGTCAATTCCATCCGGAATTTAAATCTAGGCCTAATAGACCGCATCCATTATTCAAATCATTTTTAGAAGCTATTTATAACTATTCTAAAAATTAAATTTCTTTTTTTATTTTTATCTTTTTTTATAACTTCTTATTTTTTAACGAGATTAATTTCTAACTAATTAATATCTTTGTTTTTCAAGATTTAGAATTATGATTTCTGATATCATATTCATAATTCAAATTATTGTAACTATTGCATTTTGTATCATATTTTCGATTTTTGATATAATGAAAGGTTTCATTCCGGATAAACTTAATTATTCGTTATTGTTTTTTGGTATTTTATCAAATTTAATTTTAACAATTTTAACAAATAATCTCAAATTCATTTTCTTTTCAATTATTTCATGGTCTATCACATTTGCTATCACTACATTGATGTGGAAATTAGAGATATGGGGTGGTGGTGATGTAAAATTATTTGCATCTATCGCATCAGTTATACCCTTTGGTATAAACATATCATTTTTAAACATTTCTCCAACATTGTCATTTTACCCATTTTCATTTACAGTAATGATAAATAGTATTTTGGTTTCATTTCCAGTGCTCATGATATTTCTAATTTATCTAATTAGCAAAAATGGATTTTTCTCAAAAAACAAATCACTGATTTATAATTTTTTGAATTATAAAAATTTAAAATTCATATTGGATTCTAATTTCAACAAACATATACTTATTAAAGATTTAAATGAAGGAATGATGATTAATAATTATTACTTTAATAATGAAATTATTTGTAATCTGATTGATAGTGCTGGGGATAGCAACTTGGAATTTTTTAAAAGTAATCGTGATGGTTATGATTATTATTTTAAAACGATTACCGGTGGTGGAATTACAAAAAATGACATGTACTTACTTAAAATTATGAATGCTCAAGAAATTATTTCAGATGAAATATCAATAAAATTAAGTTATCCCTTTGTACCTGCAATATTGGGTGGTTTAATACTAGCTATTTTTTATGGGGATTTATCGATGTTGATTTTAAAAAATATAATATTTGTGATTTAAATGATAAAAGATAATAATGCTCAAGTTTCAGTTGAATATCTATTGATTTTTGCAGTTTCACTATTAATTCTAATTGCATTTACATTACCTGTGGCAGAAATGGGTCTAGAAAAAACTTTCGATGTATCAAATTCATTAAATGTAAAGTCTGAAATATCCATTTTGGCAAATGCAATATCTCAAGTTTATGGTGAAGGTCATGGATCAAAGCAGACAATATATCTGAATTTAAATAAACCTATATCTTTAAAATTAACTAGTTCTTATCTTTCTGGAAAATTAACCCTTAATGATGATAAATCAAAAAATTTTAAAATTTATTATAGGTCAAATTTAGCTAACAGCAATTTATATTTAAATAAAGGTGAAAATAAAATTGTTGTTGAATGGCCAATAAATGAAGAGAAAATGATTGTTCAAAAGAGATTATAAATTCTTTCAAAAAAACTTCATAATTAATTTTAATTTAGTTTGAAACTTGATATGTATAATTAAAAAAGTTTTTGATTGTTATTATTTAATAAAAAAAGAAAAAAGAATGGTTTATTTATTAGTCTGAGTATAATAAACCAATAGCTCTATTGTAGAAGAATAGAATATATACTGAAGCAATACCTAATAAGATACTACCAATTGTAGCATTTATTCCACTAATTAAAGTAATAATAATTGCAATGATTATTATGATAAATAAAATAAGAATAATGGTTGCAATAAGTTTACCAAGTCCTACTCTAGAAATGTCTCCAATCGCTTCTCCAATAGATAAAGCTTCACCTAAACTGTCAGTTTTTGCTAATTTACATTTAGCCATAAAATTAGCTAAAGCAAATAGGATAAGTATGATTATACTAATTATAGTCATTAACCAATTTCTAAGGAATAATCCTAATACGAAAATTATAATCGCTGGAACAATGTAATAAACAATATCAACAATAATTAATTTGATAGCGTTTGCAACTTGTCTTCCAAAATCAATTCCAGGACTATCGTTTCTTCTTTCAATACCATATTTTATGATATCCAATGTATATCCTGAAATTAAGAACAATATAAGAATGAAAATAACAACTCCAATAATACTTAATCCACTAAAAGCAACACTGCTCCAACCGGTTGTAGATAAAGCACCTATAATATTAATTATTGATGTTCCACCAATAACTGCACCAACAATACTTAAAATCATAAATATAATAAATGCTTTAATATTATTAATTGGATATACTAAAGCATCACTTAATATTTCTCCTATACTCATAAATATTCACCTTTTTTTTAAATTAATATAAAAAAATCTCTTAAGGACAGTATTATATTTATTCTACTTAATTATAAATATTATGATAAAATTATAACGAGCTGTCAAAAAGCTGGACTTTTACATTTGTTTTTTTTAATTTTGTGCATATATACAGAAAAAAATTACCAAAACAAGCATGATGACATATAAAACAAGTAAATCAATTAAGTTTAATTGTATGTAATAACTGTAAAGGTATTGTAGGTTATAGTATCATCTGCCAAAATTGCTGTCATTGTGACTGTAAATGGTAATCTATAGCTACAAAAATTTCTCTTTGTGGTGTTGACTGCAGTTTTATAATATGTGATGGGTTATAATCAAAACTTATTTTAATCATGATTATTCAAAATATTAATTAATGATTAATGGGATGGGTTTATGGATTTATTAACAACAAGTATTTATATTATTTTATTTATTGTAATGATGATATTTGTTTTTTCAATTGGAATGTTAAGGCCCTTTATGAAGAAAAAAGAAATTCTTTTAGTACTTGCTGTGGGCTTTTTTATTGGAGTAATAGGTGGAGCGTTTTTTTTAACTCCAATTTATTCGGATTTGCCTGAAGTGGCAGGCAGTATTGAAAGGGTACTGCCATTTAATGAGGAAACATTATATTTGGATGTCTCATCTGCTACAGATATTAATGCTTTACAAAATCAGTTATCAGGGATTGATGGGTTTAAATCTTTTGAAGAAACAGGGGTCACATTTAGGCTATGGAAATTAAATGATAGGGAGTATGAATATTTTAATAATGTTGTAGGAAATATTAACTCGCATTATTCTAATTATACAATTAACCAATCCTCTGGTGAACTTTATATTGCTCTTCAAGATAATTTTTCTTCTGCTGAAGCTTTAAAAGCGTTTTCAGATTGGTATAAATTGGTTTTCGGCAGTTCAATTGCATATGCTCAAGTTCATATTAAATTAGTCGTATCATCTTCTTCTTTAAATCAAGTTGAAGATGTATTGCTTCAAAATGGTATTGTGGCTTCAAGAATTGATGGGCCTGTTCAAAGCACAATTAATGGTACTAATGAAAACATGTTAAATAATTATGAATTTAGTTTAGTTTCAGGTTTGATTGGTGTCATTGTTGCATTATTTGGTATTTACTTTGATTCTGTTGCAGTATTCTTTAGAAGATTGAATGGAACCATTTTTAGGCGTGGTAAGTAATCATGAATGCTGCCGTTTTATTTTCGGGTGGAAAAGATAGTACGATGGCAATATATAATGCTGTTGAAAGTGGGGATGATGTAAAATTTTTGCTTTCTGTTAAATCAGCTAATGATGAATCGTACATGTTTCATGTCCCAAACATCCACCTTACTAATTTACTTGCAGAAGCGATGAATATTCCATTAATTAGTATAGAAACTGATGGAATTAAAGAAGCAGAACTTGAAGATTTGAAAAGAGGTTTTCAAAAACTCAAACAATTGGGCGTCGAATGTATATATACCGGTGCATTATATTCAACTTATCAAAAATCAAGAATAGAAAAATTAGGTTTGGAAGTTGGTTTAAAAATAATTTCTCCATACTGGCATATAGATGAACTGGAATATATGAATTTAATTGTTTCACTGGGTTTTGAAGTGATTATCTGTGGTGTTTCTGCTTATGGGCTTGATGAATCATGGTTAGGTAGAAAGATTGATGATAATTGTATTGATGATTTAGTTAAGCTTAATGATAAAATCGGTCTTAATCTAGCTTTTGAAGGTGGTGAAGCTGAAACATTAGTTCTTGATGGACCTATTTTTAAAAAAAGAGTTAAAATATTGGCAGATAGTAAAAAATGGCATATTGACAGTGGATTATATATTATTGAAGATGCAATTTTGGAAGATAAATAATTTAGATTTTATATTCATCTAAAAATTCTTCTATTTCCTTTTCATAACTTTTTAAATCACTTTCATTAACAATAATCTTATCTGAAAGGGAAATTACAGTACCAATACCAAAATTTAATTCCATTTCGTCTCTTTTTTTAAATTCATTGTAATCCGTTGAATCATCTGATCTATTTCTCTTTAACAATCTCTCAAAGCGTATTTTAGGATTTGCAAATATGGATAATATAATAAAATCATCAAAATTATCTTTAAACATATTTACTTCATATGGGCTTCTAATACCTTCAATAATAATAGATTGTTCGATACCATCTTCAATTAGCTTTTTTACTTTTTTAATGGTTAACTCAGCAACTATATAGTCTCCATGTTCTTTTCTTAAATTTTTAGCAGTATCTTTAGTGCTTTCCCCACGTTTTTCTGCTTCTTCACGAATGATATCTCCCATACTAACTATTCTAGCTCCTTTTTTAATAGCTAATTCGGAAACTAAGTTTTTGCCGGATCCAGGTAGTCCAGATATTCCCATAATACGCATATTTATTCCTCATCAATTTTAAATAATTTCAATGATTCTTTAAGATTTTCCTCATTGTCATATTCTTCAATAATATCAAGTAAAAGTTTTTTATCTTGTAATTTTAAATCTTCAGCTATTTTTGTCATGAATGGTAGTGAACGGACAACATTATCAACAATTGACACATCAGACATTCTTGAAGTTCTGGATAATGGATTTAAATCAATAGTTATTATATTTTTACCACTTCTGGCCAGTATTTCTGCTCTGTCACCATCTTCCAGCGGAACCAATACAGTATCTGCGGTGTATATTCCATTTTTACTAGCTGATGCTCTTGGATTTTTAATTTCATTTATATATTCGATTTCATCATCATTTGATCCAAGTATTTCAGGATATCCATGATTTTTAAACAATTCAGTTATTTTATCTACTCTTTCATCACTTCTATAAAATAAATTGATTTCAATTTTAGCATTAACAGATTTTGCAAACTCAATAACTTCATCAATAGCAAGTGCTACTGTATTTCCATTTACTGAAATTACAGGATTTTTTGATAAAAGCATAATAGCTACTGTTACATACATTGCTCTTTTAGCAGGCAGTGTGGTTTTCTCACCAAGTAAATAGTCAAAGGCTTCGCCTCTTCCATGAGCAATCATTGCAGAATCAGCTAAATATCCTGCTTTTGAAGCTTTTACAATTTTTTCTCTTAATACTAATGATTCATATCGTGGATGAGATTTAGATAACATATATTTTACCTATTTTAATTCGATTTTCATTTGTGCTAGATAACCAAGTAATGTTGTTATTATCAAAACAAGTATCACCATAGAAATTACATGGATTGGATAGTCGTTAATTAGGATATTTGAATTTCTAGGAATTATAAAAATTGTTAAATCTAGTATAATATCAATTAATATAAATAGAATTCCTACCTTAAATCCTTCGATTACTTCATTTTCATTGATATTCCGTATATATAATATTCCAAAAAATCCAGTTGCTATAATTATGCTTATAGGTATAATAATATTAATGTATGGGAAATTATCAAGGACTATTGGTTTTATAAATGTTGATAGGATGTATGTGGTTAACCAGATTAATATCCCGTATATTATTCCTAACTTTAATTTCATATTATTGACCTATTTGCTTATTATAATATCATTTGTTTTTAAATAATTAAATACTTTTCTTAAAATAAGGAATGTTTAAAAATAATTTTATTAAAAATAGTTTTATTGAGAGTAGGCAGATAATTAGGATTTATCTGCCTATTAGCTTGTTTGTCAAGCTTTTTAGAGAAATGAATTCTAAAATTTGGCTGTTTTAATCTATCTCTAAGCTACTTTAATAGTAGCCAATTAATATTTATTGTATTCATAACATATATAGTTAATTATATTTTAAAAAAATTCATCTGAATTTTATTAATAGTTTTTATACTGATTAATTATATATAATAAATTGATGAAAGATTATGAACATGAAAATTATTTGTTGAAATCAATTTTATCCAATTCACCAACTTCTGAAGCTTACTTCCAAGATAAGTCCAGAAACGCTTCAAAAAATTATTATATGGATTTAAAAGAAAATCTGCTAATTAAATATAAAAATAAAAAATTTGAAGAAATTAAAGGAAGTAAAATTATCAATACTCAATATGGTGAAACATTGGAAATTGTAAACCGTGAAAAAATTGATTTTAATCTGGCTGAAAATAATTTTAAAGATATAATGAATCATAATCTCAAATTACTTCCCAAAATCGGAATAAAAACAGAACAAAACTTAAAAAATCAAGGTTATGATACAATTGAATCACTTTTAAGTATTGATAAGTATGAAAATAGTGCATCAAAGTTTTTAGATAAAATTGATGAAATGTCCTTTGCAGATGTTTTAAGATTATTAAATGAAAATAAATATGGAAAAACATGTAGGGATAATTTGATTAGATGTGCTAGTTTGGTTGATATTGAAAACTTTAAATTCATGGATATAGAAACATTAGGTCTTTCCAATGTTGAAATAATATTGATTGGTGTTGCAGAAATTAAAAATAATAAAATCATTTCTTCACAATATTTTTTAAGGAATCCAACTGAAGAATTAGCTATTCTAGATGCTTATTTTGCACATTTGGATGAAGATTCGGTACATGTAACATTTAATGGAAAAACTTTTGATGTTCCATTTATTAAAAATAGAATCAATTACCATAGATTGGATGTTGATTTTAACTTACCTCACTTGGATTTAAGAAATTTTGCTAATAATTTATGGGCAGACCAACTGCCAAATTGCCAACTTCAAACGATTGAAAAATATAAATTTGGTCTTGAGAGGGTTGATGATGTACCTGGCCAGTATATTCCAGGATATTATAAAACTTATCTGGCTGAAAATAATATTGGACCAATGATTCCAATAATTGATCATAATAAACAGGATATAATTTCTCTTGCGATTTTTTTAGAGAAGATGTATGATGAAGTTAACTGTTAATAGGTGTTTTTAATGGGATTTTTTGACATATTTAAAAAAGATAAAAAGGATAAAAAAGATAAAGTTGATAAAAACGAAGAGAAAAAAATTGCAGTTCCTGATGATTCAGAGATTGAGGAATCTGAATTATTGTTAAAAAAGATTGCAATGGAAGGTAAAAATAGGAATGAGAGGGCAGCTGCTGCAAATGAAATTACAAATCAGTATGTTGCACTTGATTTAGCTAAAAATGTAACTGATAGGGCAATTAGATTAATTGCTGCTAATAAACTTGAATATGAAGATTTATTATGGGATGCGGCTGAAAATTCTAAATTTTATGATGTTAGAAGCTTTGCTTATGAAAGATTGGGTGAAAATAATAAATCTATTGCAGAAATTGTAATAAATCAAAAGAAAAATCCTAAAATAACTGAAATTTTTGAAAAAATCCAAGATGAAGACACCTTAAAAGATATAGCTATTGAAGCTAAAGATAAATGGTATAGAAAAGAAGCTATTAAAAAAATTGATGATGAGGAAGTTTTAAAAGAATTGATTTTTAGTTGTGATGATAAGTTTATTAGGCGTGAAGCAGTTTTAAAAGATAATTTTAAAGATGCTGAAGCTCTTAAAAGAATAGCAATTGAAGATAAAGACAGTGATGTTAAAATATCTGCAATCAATAAGATAGATGATGAGGATGTATTGGTTGAAATTGCTAAAAATGAAGAGAATGCAAAAATTAGAAACATTATTTTTCAAAAAATCAAAAATCCTGATTTATTATCGGATATTGCATTGAATTCTAAAAAATCAGATGTTAGATTAGATTTGGTTAAAAGAATCGATGATGAGGAGTTGTTGGGTAAAATAATTCTAAATGATGATGATAAGGTCGTGCGAAGTGAAGCTATTAAAAAGATAAATGATGAAGATTTATTGGTTAAAGTAGCTTTAAATGATGAAGATAGGTTTGTTCGCCAAACTGCTGTTAATAAAATAACCAAAACTGATATATTAGTTTCAATCGCACTTAATGATGAAGATAGTTTTGTAAGGAGTCGTGCATTATCAAATTCAAACATTGTTGATGAAGCAGATTTTGTTAATATAGCTATTAATAGTCAAAACGAAGATACTGCAATGGTTGCTATGGAAAATATTAAAGATGAATCTTCTTTTGTTAAAATTTTACATGAAGCTAAACTTGAAAGTGTTAGAAAGGATACTTTATCAAATATTGATAATGTATCTGTACTGGTAGAAATTATTTTGGCCAATAAGGATTTAAACTTTAGTCTTGATGCTTTAAATAAAATTGATGATGAGGAAATCCTCTTTAAAATATATGAAAAGAATATTCATGAAGATATTTCTGTCAGGGCGGTTTCTAAAATTAAAAATCAAAAAATTTTAATTGCTTTAGTTGATGGTGAAAAATCTTGGAGAGTAAGAGAAGCGGCTGTTAAAAATATTACAAATAAAAGGGTTTTAAAAGAAATTTCAATCAATGATGAAAATGAGTATGTGAGAAATGTTGCTAAAAACAGGATTTAATTATTCTCTTTTATAAGCAATATTCATTATATTTGATTTTTGTTTAGATTTTTTATCTTTTTATTTTAATTTTTTAAACAAATTCTTTATTATACTTATTATTTGCCTATTTTGTTTACTTTTTTAAAAAACTTTAAATTATATGAGTATTATAAATAATATCATAAAAAGTTTATGAACTGAGGTGTAGATTTTGAGTAATTTAAAAACAGCTATGGTTGGAACTCCTTGTCAAATATTAGCAGCTACTAAAATTAATAGATACGAAAATGAAACTGGCGGATCTCCTATTGATGTAAAAATAGGACTCTTCTGTATGGAAAACTTTTCCTATTCTTATCTTGAAAAATATCTCAAACAACAAGGAATTGAGTTATATGAAGTTAAAGAATTCAGAATAGAAAAAGGAAAATTCATTGCTAATTTAATAGATGGTAATGTATTTGAAATACCAATAGCTGAAACCGAACCATTCACACGTAAAAATTGCCATATATGTACTGATTATACATCTGATGTGGCAGATATTTCAGTTGGTTCAGTCGGATCTGATAAATATCAGTCTACAGTCATTGTCAGGTCTAAAAAAGGAAAAGAAATTATTGATGATGCAATAGAAAAAGGGTACATTATTGCAGAACCATTAAGCAAAAAAGGTCAAAAATTACTTGAAACAATTGCCAATAGGAAAATTTCTAAAAATACTAAAACTTACAAAAAAAGAGAAGCTGTTGCAAGACCAGTTTTATCAAAAAGAGCTGTTAGTGAAGAGGAATTTATAGAAGAATGTAAATTATGTCAATTTGAAAACTTACAAAATGATGTAATATCAGTCGGTTCATGTGTGCTTTGCGGAGCATGTGAATATGTATGTCCAATCGATTCAATTCAAATAAACAGAAGAAAACCTGTTTTAGTTAATGATTGTAAAGAAGACTGTCATGCATGTTATTTTGCATGTCCAAGAACATTCATTAGTAATAAAATTTATCCGGAAAATATTGATGAAAAACCTCTTGGAAATTATTTAGAATTGTATACTGTACGTGCAGAATCAATTATAGGTCAAGATGGTGGTGTAGTTTCATCAATTTTAGTATATTTGCTTGAAAACGGAATAGTCGATAAAGTGTCAATTGTAAGTGAAGATAAAGATGCTCCATGGAGACCTCAATCACATTTAACATCTTCAATTCAAGATGTAATCGCAGCTGCCGGAACAAAATACAGTACAACTCCAATAGGATTTAAAGCTCTCAACAATGATATTTAATTTTAAATATAAAGAAATTTATATTCTAATATTGGTGATATAATGGAACTAATGAAAGAGCTTTCTTTAGCACCAGGGGTTTCTGGTTCTGAAGAGGAAATAGCTGAAATTATTGAAAGAGAATTAAAAGATGTTGCTGACTCTATTGAAAGAGATAGTATGGGGAATTTAATTGCTACTAAAAAAGGTGAGAAAAAAGCACCTACTGTAATGTTAGCTTCCCATATGGACGAAATTGGATTGATGGTCAGATATATTGATGATAAAGGTTTCATTAAATTTTCAAATATAGGTGGAATTAACGACCAAATGTTAATGAATCAAACTGTTACAATCCACAGTAGTGTTGGAGAAGCTGTTGTTGGTGTAATAGGTTCAAAGCCACCTCATGTCACTAGTCCTGAAGAACGTAAAAAAGTCGTTAAATCTGATGACATGTTTATTGATATCGGTGCAAAAGATAAAGAAGATGCAGAAAAAATGGTACGTATCGGAGATAAAATGACCTTTAACTCATTATTTGAAGAATATCCTAATAATTTAATCATGGGAAAAGCTTTAGATAATCGTGTTGGCTGTTATGTAATGATTGAAGTTTTAAAAAGAGTAAATACAAGAGCTACTGTTTATGGTGTTGGAACTGTACAAGAAGAAGTAGGTCTTAAAGGAGCTAAAACTTCCGCTTTTAAATTAAATCCAGATTTAGCTATTGCACTTGATGTTACTCTATCTGGAGACCATCCTGGAATTAAGCCTGAAGAGGCACCTGTTGTAATGGGTAAAGGTCCAGCTATTATTTTAGCAGATGCGAGTGGTCGTGGAATTTTAACCCAACAATCTGTTAAAGAATTACTTATTAATGCCGGTGATGAAAATGAAATTAACTATCAATTAGAAGTTAGTGATGGTGGAACAACTGATGGTACAGCTATTCATTTAACTCGTGAAGGTATTCCTACTGGTGTTTTATCAGTTCCTACAAGGTATATTCATACTCCGGTAAGTGTTTGTAGCATGGATGATATTGAATCAACTATTCAATTAATTGTTGCAGCTATTGACAATTTATAATACTTTTTTTCTTTTAATTTTATTATTATTTTTTTTTCACGGTAAATATTGCTTTTTGACAGGAATTTCTCACTAAGCAGTAAAATTATTACTTTTTGATAATTTATTTATTTTTCATTTAATAAAAAGCATAAATTCATTTATTAAAACAAACATAAATATTAAATAAATATAAAAATGGTAGGAGAATATAAAATGAATAAAAAAATTTTAATTTTATGTTGTTTAGTATTGTTTTTCATGTCAATAGTTAGTGTATCGGCAGGAGATAATGATACATTTACTTCATTGCAAACGGAAATTAACCAACCGGGCAATACTATTGAATTAACACATAATTATGTATATGATAATTCAACTGATGGAGAATTTCAAACAGGAATTGGTATAACTAAAGATAATTTTACAATAAATGGTAATGGTTTCACTATTGATGGTGCTAATCAAGCAAGGATATTTCATATCACTGGAGAAAATGTCACGATTTCAAATCTTAATATAATCAATGGATATAGATTTAATAAGGCGGGTGCAGGTATTCTAGCAGAAGATTCAATCATTTTAAATAATGTAACTTTCATTAATAATCATGGAAATGAAGGTGGAGCTATTTATGGTTTAGCATCTGCTAATTTAACCAATGTACATTTCACTCAAAATACTGCAGACAATGGTGGAGCCATATATTCTGAAGGTGAATTAAATATAGAAAATTGTACTTTTAATAATAATGCTGCGATTTGGGGAGGAAATATTTATTCCATAAATGAAACGTTTATTAATAACGCATTATTTATTAATTCGACATCAAAATATGCTCCAGCAATATTTGCTAAAAAGAATATAATCATTAATAATACTAATTTTATAAATTTATTTGCTAATGAAACTGCAGGAGCAATAGGAATTAAAGATTTTAACATAACTGTAATTGAAAATTGTACTTTTATAAATACTTCAGCTAAAAAGAATAGTGGTGCAATATTTCTAGATATGGGAAATGCTGGGTCTTTTGGATATCCTGCATTGACAATTATTTTAAAATCAACATTTAAAGATTCATCTGCTGATTTTGGGGGAGCATTAGTCCAATTAGGTGGTTTTTTATTTATTGAAAATTCTGAGTTTGCAGATAACTCTGCTTCATTTGATGGTGGTGCAATATTTTTGTCAAATTCCAGGTTTAATATTTCAAATTCAATATTTTCTGGAAATCAAATACGTAATGAAGATTATGGTAATGGTGGTGGAATTTATACAGATTATTCCGTGACAAATATTGTGAACTGTGAATTTACAAATAATACAAAGCAAGGAATTTATGCATATGATAGGCAATTATCTGTGGATAATACTACATTTTCAAATAATGGTGAAGCAATTCATGGAGTTTTCTTAGAATATAATTTAACTAATATAACTATTGGTAATGATTTATTGTTTTTAAATGACACGGATTATTCCAGTATTATAAAAGAAATCGGAGCTAAACTTAATCTTATAAATAATACAATTAGTGTGGTTACTCTACCGTCAAGATATGACTCACGTGATTGGGGATGGGTAAGTTCAGTTAAAAATCAAGGTGACATGGGCTCTTGTTGGACATTTGGAACTTGTGGCGCTCTGGAATCTGCATTATTAAAAGCAACTGGTATAGAATATGACTTTTCAGAAAATAATATGCAAAACAGTATGTTACAATACTCAAAATATGGTATTATTGGTGCGGATGAAGGTGGAGCAAGAGAACAAGGTTTAGAATATATTCTAAGTTGGTTCGGTGTATTTCCAACTGAATACGATTCTTATGATGAATTGGGTAAATCATCCCCATTAATTTCAAGTGATGAAAACATACATATCTTAGATGCAATTATAGTAAATCCACGTAAGAATTTCACTGATAATGATGCAGCTAAAATTGCAATATTAAGATGTGGATCAATAACAACAGGATATTTTTCCAATAGTACATTATATAGCAATTATAATACAGCATATTACCAAATTGCTTCTAATAAGACAAATCATGCTATAAGTTTTGTTGGTTGGGATGATAATTATCCGGCTTCAAACTTTGCAATAACCCCTCCTGGAAATGGAGCTTGGATTGTGAAAAATAGCTGGGGAGATAAATGGGGAGAAAATGGATTTTTCTATCTGTCATATTACGACCCAAGTGTTTTATTTACAACTTTTGGAATAGGATTCATAATTGAAAATACTGAAAATTACACTACAAACTACCAAACCGATTTAGGTGGAATTATGGGGAGTGTAGATTCAAATGGAAGCATTGTCAGTTATAAAAATACATATGATGCATTGCAATCTGAGTTAATAAGTGCTGTTGGAACATACTTTAATGAAAATGAAAACTATACATTTGAAATCTATGTAAATGATAATTTGGTACATACTCAAAGTGGAATTTCACCATTTAATGGTTATCATACAGTAAAATTAACATCTGAGATTCCAGTTTCTACCGGTGATGTTTTCACAGTAGTAATGAATAAAACATTCATACCTACATTTGTAGAATCAAGACAACACTATTTGGAAAATGTAACTTTTATTAATACTGGTTTAGGATGGCAAGATTTATCCCCACAAAACAAAACAGTTTCTTTAAAAGTTTATACAAAAGATTTAGGTATTTACACTCAAGATTTAGTTAAATATTATAAAAATGATTCTCAATTCAATGCGAATGTTGGTGCGGCTAATGCAACAGTGACTTTTGAGATAAATGGTAGAAACTATACAAGAGTCTCTGATGAAAATGGAATTGCAACAATGAACATTAACTTGGGACCTGGAAATTATACTATTAAAACTTTCTATGATGGAATTAGTGTTGAAAATACTATTACTGTTTTATCTACATTAATTGCTCAGGATTTAGTTAAATATTATAAAAACGATTCACAGTTCTTTGTTACATTGCTTGATGGTCAAGGTAATCCAGTAGCTAATACTAATGTCACTATGAACATTAATGGTGTATTATATTACCGTCAAACCAATGAAAACGGAACTGCTAGGTTGAATATTAATTTATCTCCTGATGAATATATATTAACTGTAACAGATCCGTTTAATGAGTTAATGGGATCATATAATGTTACAGTTTTATCAACATTAATTGGTAATGACTTAGTTAAATACTATAAGAACGATTCACAGTTCTTTGTTACATTGCTTGATGGTCAAGGTAATCCAGTAGCTAATACTAATATTACTATGAATATCAATGGTGTATTTTACACCCGTACAACTAATGAAAATGGAACTGCTAGGTTGAATATTAATTTATCTCCGGGTGAATATATATTAACTGCAACAGATCCGTTAAATGGGTTGATGAGGTCATTTAATATTACAGTTCTATCAACTTTAACAGCACAGGACATGACCATGACGTATTTGGATGGAAGCTCATTCTATGTAAAAGCAGTTGACAATAAAGGTAATCCAGTATTTAATGCGAAAATCCAATTTAATGTTAATGGAAACATATATTATAGAACAACTAACTCTTCAGGAATAGCTAGTTTAGATAACATTAACTTTATGCCTGGTGTATATATTATTACATCTGAGTATAATGGTATTTCTATTTCAAATACAATAACAATTGTTGCAAAAGGGGATTAATTCCTCTTTAAATTATTTTTTTTAATTTAACATCTTTTTTTACTTTCCACATAAATGATAACATTTTAATAAAACTTTGATTCAAAATATTTATTATGTCGAATATTGATTGGTTTAAATTTGAAAATAAGGATTTGGATTTTCCATTTTATAAAAAAAATCCACATATTCCAAAATGGGGTTGGATTGTTTTATTCATTGCTACTTTTGTGGGATTGATACTTTCTGTAAGTTCTAATATTTTAATTTCAGTATTATCCTGTCTTGTATTAATTGTTCCGGTATTGTATTTTTTAAAATGGGATTATAAGGCAATATTTCAGATACCAAAAGCTAAAGATGTTGCTCTTGCAGTAGCTCTTTTTGTAGGATATATTGTATATTCATTAATTATATCTATTGTATTGGAAAATTTTGGCATAGTTAGTGAAGGAATTATTGATTCAACTACCGTATCGGTAATGTCACTTATTCCTTTAGTATTTTCATTAATGAGTGAAGAATTTGTTAAATTTATCCCATTCATGTTCCTTTTACGTTTATCTTATAAATTTTCGGATAATCGTAAATTATCTGTTATTATATCAGTTATTTTAATAATGGTATTTTTCGCATCATTACATGCATATAATTTTAAAATGTTTATATTTGCAATTTTTGTACAGGGTTTTGGTTCAATATTCGAGTTTATTGGATACATTAAAACTAAAAATATTTTTGTTTCTTATATTACTCATTTATGCACAGATATATTTATTTATTCAATAGTAATATTTGGACTTTAATTTTTTTTCAAGGATAGAGTGTTGGCAGAAATTATTTAATTTTGAACATTTTTCATTTCTCCTTTTTTAAAAAATTTTCTCACATCAATGATATGAACCTTA
>CACZPT010000064.1 GCA_902783085.1 uncultured Methanobrevibacter sp. | reverse complement strand
CTTAAAACAGTGAAATTAACTTTCAAAGTTTTATTATTATAATTATCATCACCATAGAAATTTACAAGAGCAGTATAATTACCTGCAGGTAAATTATTTAAAATAGTGATTAATGATTTTACACTAGCATTATAATATGATACATTATTAATACTGATATTTACTTTTCCTTTAAAGTCATCAATAATATCTACAATAAATGAAACATTATCTTTTACAGTTACATTTTGAGCAATAACTTCAGCTGTTAAATTAGCTGGAATTACTGTTAGATTAGTAGTATTAATACTTGGTTTAAAGACATCATCTCCAAGATATGTTACATTAATTGTGTAATTTCCTACATCATATTTTCCACTTATATTAAAGACTGCCATACCATTTACGATTTTAGCAGTTAAATTAATATTTAAATCTGGAATAGTTATTGTAACAAATCCTGTTTGATTAATAGGAAGTTCAACTGTTATAATGGAAGTATTATTATAAATCATAACAGTTGCTGTTACATTAACTTCTGATTCTTTTTTAACTGGAACATATGTTATATTTGTTGAATTTACTAAATTGTATTCGCTTCCATTATAGATTACTTTAATATTATAAATTTGATTAGTTAAATTAGTTATATTTAACTTAGCAGTTGAGTTTTCATCAAGTTCCACAATATATTCAATACCATTTACAAGAATAGTAATATTTCCTGTAGCATTGTTACCTACAGTAATATTAATTGTTGCATTTTCGCTTACAATAAATTCTGTTTCATTTTTAATAGTAATTGGACTTTCTAGTTTATACACGAATATTGTAGTACTATTAGTTACAATTTCATAATAATTATCTCCACTATAAACTGCAACAATATAATGTAAACCTGCACTTAAATCAGTAATGTTTATTGATTGCGTAATGTTTGTACCATCAAATGTGATATTACCCATATATATATTATCAATGTATATGTATACAATACCTGTTGCATTAGCAAATGTAGTATTAAACGTTGCATTACTAATAGTAACATTAATAGTTGCATTTTGATACACAGTAATATTAGTAGTATTAATTGTCATATTAGTATTATATTTATTCACAATAAAGCTACCTATACCTTCAGTAATATTTTTACTTTCATTACTATACATAGCTATAATATTATAAACACCATTTTTAATATGATACAATGTTAAGATAGCAGTATTATTAACTAAAGTACCATTAATAGTAATATTATTAGTACTTAATTTACTATGATCTAAATAGAATGAATTATTAGCTATATAAACATAATAATATTCATTGTTTATATCAAACATAATATAACCATCACTAACATTAAAGTCTTTTGAAGATATAGTTGCATTAATAATAACTATTTCACCTTCATTAACTTGTGTAATGTTAAGTTCAATAATACCTGTACCCACATTTAATAATAATCCCGGATAATAATGTGCTTTAATTAAATTATTATCAATAGCTCTAATAGGATGTCTACCAGTAGTAATATTAGTTAAATTATAATAATTATTAGTACTATTAAATGTAGTATTATGCAAAGTTTCATCAATACCAGTTACATTAATAAGTTGTAAAGTATTAGATATAATGGTATTATTATTATCATCATATATTGATGAGAATAACATGAAAGTATTATTCTCTACTTTATATGTTTTATTATTAATTGCATATACATAAGTATCAGAAGTAATTGTTGCATTAAAGTTATAGATAGTATTATTAAATTTATTGCCTTTTAAATATATTGTACCATTATCATTATAAACTGAATAAACACTAGTATCATTAACATTTAAACCAATACCTCTATTTTTAGTAATGTTCATATTAGTTTTATTAACATAGATATGATTAAATCCTTCAAATGTTGAATTATTAATAATACCATTAGCACCAGTCCAATAAATCATATTAGTATTATTATTTTCAGGAGATAAAAATGTAGAACCATCTACAACACCATTATCACCAATCCAATATAATGCATTACCTTGTGTAACATTTTGAGTAGTATTGAAATATGAATTATTTACAATACCTCCAGTAGAATTCCAATAAATAGATGTAACATTAACATTGTTTTTAGTAAAATTACAACCATCAACAATTGTATTAATACCACCAACATAAATTTCACTAGCTAAACTAGTAGCAATATCATCTTCAAATGTTGAATTATAAATTGAAACACCAGCAGTATTAATATAAATTGCACCTGCAATAGATGCATTATTCTCTTTAAATGATGAATTAGTAATATTCAAACTATTTGTTTGATTAACATAAATAGCACCACCAATATTAGCAATATTTTTAGTGAAATTACTATCATTAATCAGATTTACACAATTAGAATCATTGAAGAAAATAGCACCACCATAACTAGCATTATTATAACTGAATGATGAATTAGTAATATTCAAACTATATGTTTGATTAACATAAATAGCACCACCATATATAGCTTGATTTTTAGTGAAATTAGAATCTTCAACTATGTTTACACTATCTGGATCGTTAAAGAAAATAGCACCACCATAACTAGCATTATTTTGGATGAATGTACCATTAGTCATGTTTAAATTAGGATCATTTAAATAAATAGCACCACCATATACAGCTTGATTTTTAGTGAAACTACTATTTTCAATAATTAAACTATCAGTTTGATTAACATAAATAGCACCACCCTCAAATTGAACAACATTATTTGTGAAGTTAGAATTGATAATTGTAGCATTATTAGTTTCATTAATGAAAATTATACCACCATAATTAGCTTTACCATCATCAAATGAAGCATTATATATGTTTAAATTATCAGATGCATTAATAAAGAACGTACCACCATAAATAGCAACATTATTCTTAAATTTATTCCTATTACCCTTAAGAGTTACATTACCCACATTATTTGCAAATATTGCACCACCATTTAAAACCGCATAATTATTATAAACAATCACATCCATAAATAATGGGTTTTTAGAAGTACTATTAATATAAATAGCACCACCATCAGTAGCAGTATTTTTATCAAACACTGCATGACTAATTGTTAAATTAGTGCTATTAACATATATTGCACCACCATAGTTAGCCTTATTATTAGTGAAATTAATGAGTTTACTTTCATAACCACAAATTATAAGATTCTTAACATGATTTGAATATATTACACCACCATATCCTGAAACAATATGTGCATCAAACCTATTAGAACTATTAATCAATACATCACCACATGAAACAATAGCTATTGAACCACCATGAGTAGCATTATTTCTAGAGAATGTATTTCCATCTATAAATACATTAGAAATATTATTTAAATACATAGCTCCACCAGATTCAGTTCCTATATCAACCATATCATAATATTTTGCATGTGAATTTGAAACAAAACCGCTTCTATCCCAATCTCCTATAATAGAACTTAGAATATCATATAAATTAATAAGAGGTCTAGTATAACCCTTATGGTCTAAAATTGAATTACGTACAATATCTTTCTGACCTGCGATATTTGCATTAAATGTTGAACCTATGACCTTAAAATCAGTGACATTGCTTAAATAAATTGCACCACCATCACCAAGACAGAAACAAGTTAAAAATTGTGAATTATTAATTAAAACATTTGTCATATTAACACCATAAATTGCACCACCATTTAATACAGCGAACATTCCATAATATTCATAAATAGTATAATACATATAAGTAGGCCAGTAGTCTGCAGGCAATTCTTTACCGAATATATTATTATTTAAAATTAAACTAGAATTTATAGAATAAATACCTCCACCATATTTCCAGGCACAAGAAAAGAATTGAGAATTACTCACAGTTAAATTTGAATTTAAACAATAAATAGCACCACCATATCCAGAAACCATCTCACCTATACCATTACCAGTACTTGGAGTTCGACCAAAATTGCCCTTCATAATTGTTACATTAGAATTATTTATAAAAATAGCTCCTGATTGATTTAGACGATTTGCCCATCGGTCTTCAGCTGAAGAATAATCATCATAAATAGAAATTCTAGATATATTTGCATTAGTAACATTATTAAGATATATTGCTCCGCCGATAGGAGTATCGGTTTGCATAATATCATCTAAAACTCCACCCAAATACTTGGTGTTTTCAATATATAATGTAGAACCATATTTAGATGCAAAATTATAAGAACTATAAATATTTAAAATTAATTTATTTACATTTTTCGCATATAGACCTCCACCAGCAGTACAGTTAATATAATTATTATTTAAATAAAAACTACCTGTAATATTAGTTAAATTACCCATCGCATAAATTCCACTACCATTAATAGCTTTGTTGCCATTCAAATGAAAATCACATGTTGAGTTAATATTTGAATTATTTACAAATATTGCTCCTCCAGTAATATTAGCAAAATTATTATTGAAATAAAAACCTCCATTGCCATTAACTATGATATTGGAATTTTCCATATAAATAGCACCACCACTAACATTAGCAACATTATTATTAAAATTTACCCCAGTATTCATAGAGAAGAATGTTGAATTTTCTAAATAAATAGCACCACCACTATTAGCAGTATTATTATTTAATTGAATATTTAAATCACTACATGAGATGTTTGAATTAACACTGTAAATTGCACCACCCAAAGTAGCATTGTTGAAATTTAAATGTGAATCTATAGTGACCTCTTCATCATAGGGATCATTATAAGCAGACCATTCATGGTGAACAATAATAAAATATCTTTCAAATGAAATATTTGATTGGTCTAAATATAATGCTCCACCTAAAGTAGCATTATTATTATCGAATCTTACAGCTTTAGCTCGAATAGTTGAGTTATACGCATATATTCCCCCACCATTATCATTAGTGAGGTTTGTAACATTACCATTTTTCATAATCCAATCAGTGAAAGTAATATTTGAATTAATTACCGTGAATAATCTTGCTTGATTTTGTCCAGAAATCCAACTACCCATACCATTGATTTCCCAGACATCAGAATTATTAATATAAACTCCATAAGTAAAATTAATTTTACCATAATAATCTGTACCCGGCTCTATATCAAACTCAGGTATGAATGTAATATTTTTTGTAACATATAATGTATGATTACCTGCTTTAGTTGAATTGAAGTCTTCAATTAAATGTTGTAAATATGTATAACTATATATAGCTGTAATTAATCTACCTTTAGTTTGTGTGAAGTTTAAAAAATCATGAATATGATTATATAAACCAGTATCATATCTTGTACTACCAGAATAATACTCCCTCCAATTCCAATATTCATAAATATAACGTATAATTGGGCCATCAATATCAGGTACTTGAGGCACCGCAGCTATTGCCTTTCTTAAAAATGTTTCATTATCATATTTATAAATTGGAGTTATATCCGGATTATAATATTCAGGAATAGTAATGTATGAATGAGTATAGTTCCACGCACAACCTTCTTCACTTATATTTACTAGAGTAGGATAATCAACACTTGTCCAAATTGGATTATGGAGCTGAATATGCCTATAATCATCTGCAAATAAAAATCCTGAATCAGTTACTAAAATATTATTATTATCATCAACAATAGTTGCCCATAAACGTAAGTTGTATATTGTTTCATTATCATAGTAATGATCTCTACCATCCATATATGTTATATGTACTGGAGAAGCAAAACTATGACCATTTTCAGCAGGATTTTCAACGAATAATATTGTATTGTTAAATGAATTATTATCAAAAATCGTGTACCCATCAATTAAAACTGCAGAGTAAACAGCATTAATACTTTGAAATGTTTTTTCATTCGCAAGTTTTGTTCGATTATTTATTTCAATATTATTTTTAACATAAACATTTCTTGAAGATTTAATAGTCATTTGAGATAAACCATCATTATTAAATGTATTATTTGTAATGTTTGTATATGGTAAACAATCATGAATTACTTCACGATAAATCATAGGATTTGCTTCAAATGAAAATGGAGAAAAACGATAATCAACAGTGTTATTTGTGAAATTTGAAACCACAATATTTAAAAAAGCTCCATCTCTTGATACATATACATGTGAACCAATAGCTGCACCAGCATTATAAGCATCATTTTTATCGAAAGTAGAGTTCTCTATTATAGTTCCAGAAGTATCATGACCACTAACAAAAATAGCTCCACCAAAACCAGCTGCTCTATTATCAATATGATTAAGTTGTGAAGCATTTACCGTATCAAGATAATCAAATGAATTATCTTCAGTAATTACTGCTTTATTATTTGTGAAATTAGAATTATTAATAATTACTACCTTATTACTACTAGTAAGTATTTGAACAGCACCACCATTTTTTGCTTTATTATCAATAAAAGTACAATTATCAATTATACCCCACCAACCATCACTAGGATTACCGTAATATTCACAGTTAGGAGTATTGATCTCTTGATAATCTCCTGAACCCGGCTTTAGTTTATTGTTAGGTGTCGGCCATTTACCCCATGTTGTATAAGGACGATATGCAATTGCACCACCACCACCAGTTAATGATGAAATATCAACTTTTTCAGAATTCCATGGATTTGTTTCTTCAAGTGATGATGCATAAGGATTATTATTATTTATAAAAGTAGAATTATAAACTGCTAAATAATTAGATGTTGCAATTGCAGCACCATTTTCACCATACCACCATAATGCATCATACTCAAGTACTTCACCAGCATCAGTTGTATGAGTTTCTTGACATTTAAGTCCAGTTTGGTAAAAAGATCCGACATTATCCTTAAAAAGACAATTATTAACAGTTAATGCACCAACAGCCCATACTGCAACACCATTATTAATTCTTTCAAATCTACTATTATTCATATATGATGTGGAACCTGCAGGTAAATAAACATCAGGATCACCAAGAGTGAAATTTAAATCTGCAAGTGTTGATCCAATATGAGGACGAATACGATTATTATCATGACAATAAATATTAGAAATATTCACATGAATATCATGCTCCCTTGAATTATATCCGAGTGCTCCACTTTTAATATATAATGAAGTTGTCCAACTATTATAAAACTCACTATTTGCAATTGTTAAATTCTTAAGAGTACCACCACGATGCAAACCAATAATTACTAATGATTCTGGAATAGTAGTATAAGTATAACTTGATGCATGATTACGATAATAATTCTCCCGATCAGCATTAATTGTAATATTATTAATATAAATATTTTCACTATCATAAATAGTTAAAATAGAATAATCAATAATATTATAAACAGACATATTTCTTATAATTATACCATCAATTTCATTTAAAACAACACCATATTTCATAAAATCTTCAAAAGTATTATTCTCAAACAAGACATGACTACTACGAGCACCACCCATTATTGCACATCCACCAGTCCTTGCATAATAACCATAAACTGTATTATTTATAAATTTAAAATTATTACCTTTAAAATAAATATCAGAAGCATTTTCATCAGAAGTTCCTCTAAATATACAATTAGTTACTGAAACATCATTACCATCACTATAAATATACAAACCATCAAATAAATCTAAATAATTATGATAAGAATGATATGCACCAAAGTCATGAGAAGAATTATATTTAGAACCCTCAAAATAACAATTATTAATAGTTATATTATTATTTCTATAATTAGATATTGAAACACCGGAATAAGAATCATTACCAAAACAGTTTGAAAATCTTAAATTATCAATATATACATTATGATAATAAATTTCAATACCTTTAGCCTTATTTTTTCCATTAATAGTTACTTGTTTACCTTCTTTCCATAAACTACCTTTAATAGGTGCACTAATCTCAACATCATAATCATCTATTATATACTTATCATTATTTAAATCAAAATCAGGATTAAAAGATATTTGGCCTTCAAGTATGATATTATCACCATCTTTATAATCCCATGCCTCATCATAATGATAATTTAAATATTGTAAATGAGCATAAGATCCACTAACACGATAAATATTTGTATTATTAGTCATATTAGCAAAATAATTCGTATCCCAAATGACAGATATATTATGAACACCAACAAACCACATATAATCATAATAATAATCAGTATATGTGAAATTATTATCAGCTTCAAGAAAACCTTCTTTAGTATCCAATATAGTTATTTCTTTATTTACAATCTCATTTTTAATATTTTGACTAGCAGTATTATCATCAAAAATATATACTCTATATAAAAATTTATCCCATGCATTCCATGTATAATATTTACCTGATTTAGTACTTGACGGATCATATACCTCACTTACAACATGAGATAATATTAATTTAGTATTATAAATTGTAGTCTTAAAATTATTATTTTCTAACCAAATTCTACCTGCATTATAAATAATATGACTTTTACTAAGTTGAGTATTTTCAACATTACCACTTACATTAACAAAACCCACATCTGTAAAATTAGATATATATATTGGGTTTACACCGGAAAATTGACAAAAACTAATCGTACTATTTTCAGATTTATCTGCAAAAATTGCACCACCCAGATTAGCCTCTTTAGCATCAGCAGTATTATAATTAAAAATAGAATTTGTAATTAAAACTTTTTTTTCAATAACATTTGTGTAATATACAGCTCCACCTTTAGCCGCATCTGCACTATTTCTTATAAATTCACAACCATCAATAATAGTATTAGTATCTTGAATAAATATTGCTCCACCTGAATGATAAGCAGTATTATTAATAAACTTAGAACCTGTTACAGATACAATTCGACATGCACCATGGAAATAAATAGCACCAGCATGCCCATAAGTATAAACATGATTATTTTCAAATATAGAATCTTTAACAGTTGCATTCTTACCTTTCCAATAAACAGCACCGCCTCTAGAATAATCCATTTTACCTTGAAGCGTATTATTAACAAATCTACAATTATCAATTACACCATTTTCTCCAAACCACATAATAGCAGCACCAAATACTGGTTCATAATCTGGATCTAGAGCATAACCATTTTTTATTATAATATTCTTAAAAATAACATTTTTTCCATTAATTTCAAAAATTGACGTTTGACTTTGTGCATCAATAATATGATTATCACCATCAATAGTTAAATCATTATCATTAATTACAATTCTTCCTTCTGTATCACCAGATGAAAAAATATAATCCCTATTTAATGTTATGATATTAGAAGAAGGATTCTCCAATAGTCCTTTAAGCTCACTAAAAGTACCTGAAGGTTCACCCAGTATTTCAGAATTTTCGTTACTTGAAGTTTCATTAAAATTAACTGATTCATCAACAGATAACACATAATCTGTAGAATTAACAGATGATGAATCAATACTTCCTAATTCACATTGCATTTCATTATTATCCATTGCACTTACTGAACCAATAGATATTAATAAACACAATATTAAAATTACAATTAATTCATATTTAACATTCATATTAAAACCTCAATTTAAATTAAATTATTACTAATTATGTTAAAAAAATAAATCAATAAACAACAAATCAAGTTTAATATTAAACAATCATTATTGATTTTTATTAATCCATATAATTAACATAATTATAATCTTATTAAATTAATATTTATACAAAAAAAACATTTGTAATTAATTATCGAATTAAAACAAAATATTTTTCTATATATTTAACTTTGTTAATTAAATAAATATAAATTTTACCCAAAACCGTCAACTTAAGAAATTTTTCATGATTTTTCCATTGAATTGAATGTCCGCCAAAATTAGTTTTTAGCAAATCTGTTGATTTTTTATTAAACTGATGTTACATCAAGTTTTAATTGGTTCAATACTGATTTTCTCCCACACAAATCTTCTAAATCTTCTGTTGAATTTTCTATTTCTTGAGTTATATTATATAATCTGATTAAATTGTACGCGAGCGCATCAAAGTATAGTTTTTCTTCTGTTCGTATCATTCCAACGACTACTTCTTTTCATATTTGGAATTGTTCTTTTAATACAGCATATGGTCATTCAACAATTAATCTTTTGACGTATTCATCTTCATATTCCTGTTTTTCCATTTTTTGTTCATTGCTTTATGCATTTCTTATCCGTATTCCATGATAGTTCTATGTGTTTATGAAGATGAATAGTATTTATTTCATGCTTTGCAGTTTTTACATGCTTCATAATTGTCAGTAGAGTCTTTTTATTTTATCTAGTTTTTCAGAGTCTATGTGTGGTTCAATATATTTTCCAAAAAAAGTGTAAATATTCACCTTGTGTACATTTGAATGCATCTAATTCATAATCGTATTCGAAGTGGTCTTTGTGATATGAGTTGTTATTTAATTTTCCTATTTTCTCTTTGGATTGTTTTCTATTTGGTATTAATCCACTAATTTTCTTATCTACCATGTATGGTAGGCTTATTTGGTTTAATATATTGTGTAAGTACTTATATATTTTAGCGTTGTCTTTATGTTTTGTATTTGCTCTTTCTGCAATTGTGGATAGTTCATAATAGCCCCTAGGGTTTTATGTGACATTTATTTCACAAATTACTTTGGTATCATAATCGACTGTAGATTGGATACTGTAGGTAATCATAAAGCCAACTTTCTTTCCTTTCATAAATCTTGCCCCCATATCGTTTTACTAAAATTTTATCTTGTTCGGCAAGTGTAAATTATGTTTCAATGTCATATAATATTTCTATTTTATCTTCAACATCCATGTCTTTATTTTTCAATATTTTTTGAACTAGTTTGTGGAGTTTATCAAGCTTTTCCCAGCTAACATATAGCCCAATGAAGTAATTGAGCAATATTTGTGTTCTTTTTTGTGATGACATTGTTGTTAAAATTGTATGCTTTTTAATGGTTCCATCAACGGCAACATGATTAAAATCAGTTAATTTCAAAATCCAAAGCCTTTTTAAGGTCATTTGAATCAATACTTCAAAGTAACATCCATATTCTCCCACATACCTTTAAACTGAGCGTTCCGAAGGTTTTACATCATCAGAAACAAACCTATAAACTTCATAGTATCTTGCCATTTCTGCAATATACATTGCACTTTTCACATACTCTATTTTAGCATAACAAGCAATTTTAACATGCAATAAATAAATAAGGACTCCACTCTTTCTTCTTTTTAGGTTCTTTGATGTTTAACATCGAATAAACTTCATCAATAAAATCCACAACAAACGAAATATAATCTTTCGAAATAATGTTATCTAAAGTTACAATGCCTAATCTAGTTTAATTCATATTAATTTTTATTTAAACCATAAAATACAACTTTAAAATAACCAATAATTAGTATTAGCTATGTAAAACAAAGTATATAAACTTAACTATTATAAAATCTGTTAAATTTGATTTTATACATCAAACATTTCAATAATTAAATTATGCAAATGTTAATGATAATACATTTAAATTAAAGTAAAATTAAACCGAATTAATGAAAAATAACGAAAAATAAGTCAAAATTTTCGCCACAAAATCAAAAAAAAATTAATTTTGGCGGACACCCCAAATAATAACAATATAATTACAAACTATAGTTCTCGACATTAAAAATTTATGGTAATTGTGTCTATATTTTAGTATTTTCCAATCTCACTTTAAAATGCCATAGTACAT
>CACZPT010000063.1 GCA_902783085.1 uncultured Methanobrevibacter sp. | reverse complement strand
GGTAAGACTATGGATTTTGGTCAATGGAGTATATACTATAATAAAATCCTTGATGATTTTGGATTTAGTCGTGCAGATGATGAAAAATCAGCATCGGTATTAGATGAAATATTATCTGTTGAAGGTTGTTTAACATTAGATGATTTAAGCAGTATCGTTGGCTTTTCAGATAAATATATTGTTTTTGGAGCAGGCCCATCACTTAAAAAACACGTTAAACATGTAAAAGAGGAATATGATTTGTCTGAATATGTTTTAGTTTCTGCTGATGGTGCTACAACCGCACTAATTGAAGAAAGATTGGCGCCGGATATTGTTGTAACAGATTTGGACGGTAATATTGATGATATATTGCTTGCAAATTTAAGGGGAGCAAACATGGTTATTCATGCTCATGGAAATAATCTCAATAAGATTGTTAATTTAATTTCTTTTTTTGATAGTATACTCGGAACAACACAAGCTCAAGAGATTGGAAACCTTTATAATTTTGGAGGTTTTACAGATGGTGATCGGGCAATATTCTTATCAGTTGCTTTAGGTGCAAATGAAATAATTCTTGCCGGAATGGACTTTGGAGATGTTGTAACTAAATATTCAAGACCAAATATTGATAATGATTTAGCAATGGCTGATGAGGTTAAAAAGAAGAAATTAGAATATGGCCAAGAATTAATGGACTGGATTAAAAATCATGAAAAAGCCAAAATAATTAGTTTATTGTAGATTTTCTTTTAGTATATTGTAGATATGTTATAGGGATAATTTCTATTTTTTTTACAATCAGATAAAAATGGGACTGTTTAAAATTATAATAAGTAGAATTAAAATTTAAGTGAAACGAGGCATGAATAAATAAAATAAAGATAAATTGAAGATTGTTTACAACTCAAAAATCTAGCATCATATAAATAGAAAAAACAATAAAAATTAAACAAGTATAACTATGGTTATAATATTTATTTAAATAATTAAGAAATTAGATTAATGTCTTAAGTTTCTGTCATGATTATTAATTAAAAAATTTATATATTAATTCACCACATAATAATCTATAACTAAATAAAAATTAATCATTAAAAAAATTTTAAAAATTATAAAGTAGAAATAATTACATTTAATGAAACTAATAATATAATTATGAATTAATCCGCTGGTGATTAGATGAATAATCGTGTTAAAATTGCTCAAAATTTTGCAAATGCCATTAATTCGGATAAAATTATTAAAATCATATTATTTGGTTCTGTTGCTCGTGGAGAAGATAATGAAGAATCGGATATTGATATTTTAATAATATCTAATGATTGGGAACAAATTGATTCAATTATAACTGATGAAGTTTTTAAAGTGGTTTTGGACACTGAAGAACTTATCTCACCATACGTATTGTCAGAAAAACAATTTAATGAAACTAAAAATTTTAATTTTTTAACAAATGTTTTAGAGGATGGCGTTGTAATTGGATGAAAGTAAAGCATTCATTGAAAAGGCCAAAAGCAAATTAACTTCAGCTAAAGCATTATATGATATTGAACAATATGCTGATTCAGTAGGTAGGTCATACTATGCAATGTTTTTGTCAGCAAAAGCATTATTAGTTAGGGATGGCTATGAGGTTAATTCTCATAAATCGTTGATTGGTATTTTTGGTAGAGAATATGTAAAAAATGGGGATTTTGACAATAATGTTGCTAAATATCTTTCAGGCACACAATCTTTAAGAGATAATGCGGATTATGGTGCTGTTGATAATATTTCAAGGGATATTGCCTATGAAAGAATTAAACAAGCCGAAAAGTTCATAGATGAAGCTGAAAGATTATTTTAAAACTTCTTTTAAAATGGGGTGTTATTAATTTATTGCCTTAGAAATAATTTTCTATTTTAAATTTAATATTGTCCGGTTAAAAAAATTAATGTCTTGTTAAAATTATCTATATGTTAATTTAGATAGTAAATTATTATTTTATTCTAATTTTAAGAATTAACAAAATACATTCACTCCCCAAACAAAGTCAAGAAACATAAAATTTTTAAAAGAAAGAAAAAATTATATAAATCAAAATTTACAGCAAATTACAAGCCCTGTTTCTAAAAATATCGAATATTCATCAATATATAATTAAAAATAGGGGGAGCGGTCATGAAAAAATCTTAACCTGACAAAATTGACTTTCAAAGAGAATTTGGCTGTGTTGTATCCAAATTATTTTTATAATAGTTTATATAAATGTAGTAGTATGGGAATTGAAGATATTTTAATGCATGATGAAAGTCTTTTTCAAAATATTAATGCATTTGATCCGGATTATGTTCCTCCAAATTATAATTTTAGAGATACTCAAATGGAAGCAATGGCAATGTCAATAAGGCCGGCAATGAGTGGAGGTCAGCCATCAAATGCAGTTATTTTAGGCTCTCCTGCAACTGGAAAAACAACTGCAATAAAAAAAGTTTTTGAATTAGTTGAAAAAAATACAGAAAAGGTTATTTGTGTTTATATTAATTGTCAGCTTCACACTACACGTTTTGGGGTATTTTCACAGATTCACAAAAAAATATTTGGACATACTCCTCCTGAAACTGGTGTTCCTTTTGCTCGTGTTTATACTAAAATCATGCAGGAACTTCAAAATAAAGGCCAATCATTAATAATAGCTTTTGATGATGTTAATTATTTATTTCAAAGTAAAAATGCTAATAAATTATTTTATGATATTTTAAGAGCTTATGAAGAATTTCCAGGTGTTAGAACTTCAATTTTTGCAATTCTTTCAGATTTGGAGTTTAAATATGCCTTTGATAAAAATGTCAATACGGTTTTTATTCCTCAAGAAATTTCATTCCCACTTTATTCATATACTGAAATTGAAGATATCTTAAATGATCGTGTTAAAGCAGGATTTTTTCCAAATGTTTTATCTGATGATATATTGGAACAAATTGCAACATACACTTATGATAGTGGAGATTTAAGAACTGGTATTAATTTTTTAAGGTCTTGCGGTAATATTGCTGAGGCTGATGCTTCACGTGAAATTAAACAAGAACATTTTGATAAAGCAATCGATTCATTGGTATCTGTTAATGTATCTGAATTATTAAACTCTCTTGATGATTTGGAGATGTCTTTACTTAAGTTAATTGTTAATAGTGAAAAAAATATAGCTGCAGGAAAATTAGGTGAGGCTTTTAAAGATAAGGAAAATATCAGTTATGCTCATTATAATCGTATTTTAGATAAATTGGAGTTTTTAAGATTAATTGATACTAAATATACAGGTTCGGGATCTGTGGGAAATTCTCGTCAAGTAATTTTACGTTTTAATCCCGATGTATTCGATATTTAACCTGTATATTTTTTTGAGTTTTCTGTAATCATTAGATTGCACGGTATGCTTAAAGTAAATCTAATGTGTAGCTTTAAGGGTTTGGTATTAACTATTAGACCCACTTATATTAAATATGGGTTTTGTGCTGCTACAACAGAAAACACTGATAAAAGTAATACAAGAAATACTCCAAGCATTACCATGCAAGACTGAATATCAATATTTAAGTATTCAATTTCATCTTTAATTGAATTTTTTTTCCTTAAATCTGCTTTTAATCTAGTATCTGTATTTTTCAACATATCAATCACATCACTATATTTAAGATTGTTAAAATACTTATATAAACAAAGAGAAAGAGAGCATTTGATAAGTATTTGTGCGACAAGCTAGGGTCTATTTCCCATTTAAATCAGTGAAATTTTATTTCAATCCCAGTTATGACGGGATTTTCCCCATTGAAACT
>CACZPT010000062.1 GCA_902783085.1 uncultured Methanobrevibacter sp. | reverse complement strand
GATGAACCAGAAGAACCAGAACCAGACGAACCTGAACCAGAACTAGATGAACCAGAAGAACCAGAACCAGACGAACCTGAACCAGAAGAACTAGGAGCAGAATTAGATGAAGATACTTCTTCAATGTGATATTCACTTCCATGACCTGGATGTGCAAATGCTACATTAAAACAAGAAATAATAAAAACCAATGAAATTATTAATGCTAAATATTTATAATTCATTTAAATCAACTCAAAAAAATAAAAAAAGATTATTTTAGAAAAATAATCTCAATAATTAATTTTTACGTCTCATATATCCAATACCAAATAATACACCGATAATTAAAGCTCCAGCAATTGCATAAATAAGATTATTAGAACCTGATTTAGTTACAGGTTTTTTAGAAATCTCATATGCATTTGATTGGCTGGATTCATCTGATGGACTATCACTAGAATCATCTTCTGAATCAGTTCTTGAAATAGGAGTACTTGAACTTCCAACACTTGAAGAACCACGAGTAGCTGTTCGTGCAGGTACATTGGAACTTGAAGATTGTTGACTATTGGAATTACTGTTAGATTCAGTATTAGTATTACTACTATCAGATTCAGTGTTAGTATTAGTACCGTTAGATTCAGTGTTAGTTGGTTTATTAGCTTCAGCAATTTGACTTAATAAATCTTCTTTACTGATTTCTTCTAAACTTCTTAAGTATTGAAGACTACTACCTTCACCACCAGAAATTATTGTTTGGAATTGTTCTTGTGTAATCCACCTACTATCATTATGAGCAACTCTATGATAATTTTCTGTTAAAATTGGATTATCTTTACCATTATACAAATCAATGAATGCTTGTATTTGTGCTGCTCTTTTTGATTCGGAAGTTGCATAATTACTTAAGTCTGGACTTGGCCATTGATAACTAATAGATACAGCTTGACCAATATTATTAGCTGAATCCCAAATGATTAATATTCCTTCTTCGTCTAAATCATCTGCACCTTTATATTCATCACTTGTTAATTTTTGAACCATGTAATTTCCAAGACCCGGAGATACATCTAAAATGTATTCAAGACTGTCATCTTTACAATATTGTTCATTAGCAATATAAATGTAGGATTGATTTTCGTTAAGTGGAAAATTTTCATGAATATAATCAACAATGAAAAATCCTGGCTGTACACCCGGACATGCGTGATTATGGAATAAGAATGACATTATTTGATCAAATGCTGGTCCTGCAGACCATGCGTTAGAAATACTTTGAATTGAGAAGTAATTACCATCAGGATATGCACCGTTACTAATTCCACCAGAAATAGCTGAATTATTTAAAGTAGTCATATTGATGTTATATACATGACTTCCATTGTATTCACCAACGAAAAATGTTCCATCCTTATTATATCTCATGTAAATACTCATAAGTGAACCATCATCCTGATTTAATACAAAATTAAACCATAATGGTGTCCAAATAGCTTTATGATCAGGTAATAAAGTTTTTCTAGATAATCTAGAACCTAATTCCTCGAATAATCCATCCCAACATCCTTCAGTTGATTGTTCATCAATCATTACATAACCTGCAGATGTTAAAACCATTAAATTAGGCATGTCTTTACGGATAGTTACACCTAATTCATCTTCAAAAATTGATATTGCGGTTTCGGCAGCTTTTTTACCTATATTTTTAAAGTCATTATAAGTAAGGGAACCTTTTTGTGCAATAGCATTATCACGAGTAGCATTAGGTAAATCTAAACTAGAGATATATGCATAATCTAACCCATGAGAATTTGTTGCATTAATTACGTGACCATCATCTTCATCGTCATCAGCTGTTCCGACTAAGTATAAATACTGTTCTTTTGTTAAACCTTCTTTTTCAATTAAAATATTAACAAGACTTGCTGGATTATCATAAATCCTATTAATCCACCAGATGTTATATTTTAATTCTTCTAAACTACCATTACCAGTGATTCCAGTTTCTTTTTGGAATAATTCTTTATTTGCTTTAGAATCATATTCCATTACTATGATAGTTCCTTTATTAGTTTGACCATTCCATCTAATAAAACCAATCATATTTTCTGTTGCACCAGTTGAAGTAGTATTAAAACCAACATAAGAAGTTTTTCCTGATGTTGCATCTAAGAAAAAGATTACAGCATCATTAGATGAATCTCCAGGAATACCTAATACTTTATAAGAAGTAATATCACCAGGAGATTGTAATCCATTACCAGTTTCTTGAATTGGAGGATAATATTGAAGTAACGCTTTTGTAATTGTGTAACCACCAAGGGTTCCTTCACATATGTGTCCATGGAATGCTGCTTCTTGTAAAACATCAAATGTTACACCATCATTCCAACCATTAGCTAAACTTGCAAATGAAAATGCATTTTCACCGCCAACAGCATTATATAAGGTGTTCCACTGTGCAGGACTCATATTCTCAGAAATAGTACCACAATATACCTCATTTTTATTACCATTTAAAAATATCGCTGCAGTTAATGTGTTTCCTTTTTTAACTACAAAACAGAAATCAATAGGATCAACAGCGGTTTGACGTAACATTAAAATATTACCTCTACCGTATGAAATATATCCGGTAGCATAGTTAAGAATTCCATCGATTGCAGGTTCACTAGTTTTACCATTTAATTTAGGCACACCAGCAGTAGTAATTGCTAATACAGCATCTGCTTTTTTGAAATCAAGTAAGGCATCTGCTCTAGCAGTTATTTCACGACCCAATATGTAACTTTCACTAGCTTGCATATCAATACTCAAACTAGAGGAAATATCAGTTGCTTCAACAACAGCATCTTGAGTTACATAACCTGGAGCTGAAATAGACAAATCTATTTTACTTAAACCTGTGGAATTTACTATAACATTATAACAGCTAGCTGAACTATTATAAGTCTGAGATATAATATTTCCATCAGTAACGCTAAAAGTTGGAGTTATCAATCCGTTATCACCAGCATATTGATAATTAACAGCAACATTTACTTGTGATATATTAGAAGCTTGAGAAGATACACTATTAGATATAGATGAACTTAAATGTACAGGGGAATCTGAAACATCATCTGAAATAGTATCAACATCTTCTGCTGAAACTCCACTTACAATTAGCATAAAAAATATGGAAAAAACCATAAGTGAAATAAAAAGTTTTTTAATAATTTAGCCTCCCTTATAATTTAAAATTGTATTGACAAAAACCTGACAATACAATTCTTAATCTAAAGTAATAAAAATATAAATATATTTATTAATAAATGTAATAAAAATATATGAAAAGTAATACTTTTTTAAATTTTAAAAAATAAAAAAAGGTTAAAAACTTATTTAATTATAAATATTTTAAAATAATCAATATAATTTAATAAAAACATGTTATTCGTTAGAATTATTTTAAAATATCTAAACAACAATTGAATTAAGCAATATATATTAATTTAATTTTAATAAAAAAAAGTAATAATATAACATAGTTATATTAAAAAAATACATACTATCATGACAAATATCAAAATAATTCAAAAGTAATACAAAAGCTATTAGTAATACCATTGTTTAAACTAAATAAATTCAAATAAAACTATTTTATTTGCTAAATTAAAATAAAACAACAGAAATATGAAAATAATACTCATAAAAATTTTATGAACATTAAATAATTAAATTAATAAAAAAATCTAAAATGTTCAAAAAGTATTACTAAATAGCTAAAAAATACGAAAAAGTAATAAGATAATCATATATATTGTATTACTTCAATTTAATATCTGTAAGGTGATTAAATGCATTTACCTGATGGGATAATACCACTAAATCAAGCAATAATTTATTGGATTATAACCTTAATTATAATGGCAATATTTCTTTATAAATTCTCAAATGACGAAAACAAAGAAGAAAGAATAATTTCTATAGCTATTTTTAGTGTATTTACAATAACAGTAACTTCACTATCAATACCTTCACCCTTAGGTGTTCCGATACACTTCTTTTTAATACCGCTCATTGCAATATTGCTTGGACCGCTAACCTCAAATATCGTTTCATTTATAAGTCTTTTAGTACAAGCAATTGCTTTAAATATGGGAGGCATAACTATTCTAGGTGCTAATTTCATAGTTATGGGATTAATCCTATCATTTGTCACTTTTGGATTTTATAAATTATTTGAAGATATAAATAAAAAAGTTGCAATATTTACATCAACAATAATTGGTATTATGGCTGCTACATTTGGACAAGTAGCAATATTGCTCTTATCTGGGGCAATGAATTTTGATTCACTGCTTGCAACATTAGTTCCATTTTACTTATTTATATCAATAATAGAAGGATTTGCAAATACTGTAATAATCGCCGCAATCGAAAGAATCAAACCAGAAATAATGGAAATCAATAAAATATAGGTGTTAAAATGAAATATTACAATGTATTAATACTATTGTTAGTATTATTATTGGGAATAACTACCGTGTCAGCGCATGGGGTTGATATTACACCAGATACTATGGTAATTGCCAATGATACAAATGGACAATTAGTAAAAGACATTGCTGATGCAAATGGAATAAATATAAGTGTATATAAGTTTACATCACAAGATGAATTATCTCATATCTTAGAACATAGCGTGAATAATACTCAAAAAAGAATATTGCTTGTAGCTTATCAAGATATAGCCCATGAATTTTTAAATAAACATCCTGATTTATCCAATAGAATAATAATCGTCGATACTCTAAATAATGACACTATCCTACAAGGCATAAAAGACATTATGAATGCACCAACAGGAAATGTCGAGAATAACAGTGATTTTGGAATGCCACTAGCTATTGGAATTATAATCGGTTTAATAATAGGTGCTGGATGTGGAATATTTATATTAGAGTGTTGGCAGAAATTATTAGATTTTGAATACTGTTCATTTTTATACTGTTTTTATCATTTTTTATTAAATTTTGTTCAAGTT
>CACZPT010000061.1 GCA_902783085.1 uncultured Methanobrevibacter sp. | reverse complement strand
TTAGACTTGTGGTATCCATAGAGTATCCTATAACACCCATATAAATGAACTGATTAATCAAACCATTTACATCCTGGTCTGACATAAACATCAATAAGTCGCAAAGATCTTTTCTAAAACGGTCATCAAGAATTCCAACTGATCCCAAATCAATATAACATAAAACATTATCATCCAAAATTATTATGTTGCCCGCATGAGGGTCTGCATGGAAAAATCCGTCAATGAGAACTTGCTTCATAAAAGAATCAACGGCACGTTTAGCAAGAAGAGGCTTATCAAATTCTTCACTGTCGCTTTCATATACATCATGCATAGGTGTTCCATCAATAAACTCCATTGTAAGAACTTTTGATGTACTGTAATCTGGATAGGCAAATGGAATATGTATTGTTTCATCTTCAGAGAAATTTTCTTCCAACTGTTTCATGTTGATTAGTTCATTAGTAAAGTCAATTTCAATATGTATCGAATAGTCGAATTCATCTATCATTCCCGGCAAATTGTATTTTCTAAATTCATCACTATATTTATGAACTTGAGATGCAATATTCTTCATAATAGCTATATCATATTCAAGCGTGTCGGTAATGCCCTCCTTTTGAACTTTAACGGCTACCCGCTCACCAGATATTAATTTCGCTTCATGAACTTGAGCGATTGATGCTGTAGCAAGGCTTTCCTTAGAAAATTCAGAAAACAAATCATCAATATTTCCACCAAGTTCCCTTTCAACTATTCTCTTTACATCATCATAACTGATTGGAGGATTGTCATCCTGTAACTTTTCAAATTCGGTTGCAATACGCTCTCCAACCATATCCGGCCTTGTGCTTAACAGCTGTCCCAACTTAATAAAACTGGTTCCCAGCTCCTGAAACATCAATCTTAAATTTACCGGAAGTTCAGGGTCCAATAATAAATTATATTCTTCATCCTTTGAAGGAAGAATCTTATCTTTAATGGTCTTATCCAGTAATTTGCCAAAACCATATTTTCGCATTGCCGCAGTTATTTCACGTACACGTGCTTTCATTTCCTTATCCATTTTTATCACTTGAAAAGTTTAATACGTTTTATGTATCCGCTTCGTGTTTTAAAAAAGATTTTTCTTGCATAAAAGTAATCACTATTATCCAAACCTTTTAAATTGAACTTACAAAGCACAGTTTACAAATTTAGTCTTTTAAATATTTATGTATTACATTTTAAAATACCTAACATATAAATATGTTGATTTAATTATAATTTTATTTAATATTATCTAAAAAAAATAATAAATAATTATAAAAAATAATAAATCCATTTAAAATATTTAAAAGTTTATCCAATTATTGAATTAACAATTTTTAAAATAAATATTTAAAATTAAAAATATATCAATAATTTTATAAATAAATTTAAACATTTTTCTATTTTTTAAACCATATAAAGAAAAAATATACATAGAAAAAAATGAATTAATACAAAAAAAATTTAAAAAATCAATATTCAAAAATAAACACAGTTAAAACTAATGAAAATTAAAAAAATTAAAAAATTATCATACAATCAAATAAAATATATTATTTAAATGAGAAAAAATGTGCAACATGACTGTTTATATATTATATATAATAAATATAATTAATGGGGAATGCAAATGTTTGATGATTCCAAGTTAGGTTATAGGAAGCATGTTTTGGATGAGTTTGAATTTGAAAACGGACAGACTCTTCGAGATGTTGAAGTTGAATACACAACCCGTGGAACTCCAAAATATGATGAAAAAGGCAGTATTATCAATGCAATAATCTATTGCCATAGATTTAATGGAAATTGCTTAACAATTGGAGATTTACACCAACTAATCGGCCCCAAAAGCATAACCTCAGATTTTAACTTTTTTTACATATCAATTACTTCACTGGGTTATCCGCAATCATGCTCACCATCCACAACTGATTTAAAATTTGAATTTCCAAAATACACTATTAAAGATTGCGTGAATTTTAAAAGAAAGTTTTTAGCCGAAGTATTTAATATAAACAATCCCCTTGGTATTTTGGGAGTTGGAGTAGGAGGTTATGAGGCTTTTACGTGGGGATGTGAATATCCGGATGAGATAGAATTTTTAATTATAGGCAGCAGTTCTTTTAAAACAAACGGTTATCGCTACATCACTTCCAAAGCTTTAAACAATATAATTGACACAACTGATGCATATTTAGATAATATTTATAGTGACAATTTATCTAAACTTATGTTTTCAATTAATTCATTAATTTATACCCAATATTTTTCCAAAAGAGCATTTGAAAATTATACTCGAGAAGAACTTGATATGCTCATGGATACTTTTGTTGAAGAAAGTTCCTCCTATGACATCTATGATTTCAAATTTAGAAATGATGCTCAATTAAATTATGATATGGAGGATAAATTATCCAATATTAAAGCGAAAACATTGATTGTTAGTGCTTCTGAAGATATTTATTATTCTCCTGAAATTGATGTATACCCTCTTAAAGGCAAGATTGAAAACCTAGAAATCTATATTTTTGATGCCCAGAATTTTGTTTACAAGGATGATTTTTCACTATTTACCAATCTGTTTAGAAAATTTTTAGAAGAGTTTAAAAAATAGGCCGATATAATTTTGCATCAAAATCTGCAAACAATCAAATAACTATACAAATCATTTATGTTCATTTAAATTAAATATTATGGAGATATTTATTCGTTAATTTTTCAGCTAGTTTTGAAAAAACAAAAACAGAAAGGAACAACTGTGAAAATTACCTGCTAATTTTTTCATAGATTAATTTCCTATTAAAAAAAAGTAAATTTATTATTATCTGTTTTTAAACTTTATTTAAGTGTATTTTAAACAATTAAAAAATAAAAATGGAATAACTCTGAATAGAGTTATTCTACACTACGGATTTTACTTGACATGTCTTCGGTGAAATTCATTTTTGCAAATGAATCATCGGTTGGAAGTATCATTTTGAATTCATGGATTTCATCAATTTGACCTGATCCTTTAAAATTATTGAAGCCGAGGACATGACCTCCTTTTGTCTTATCATCAGACAGGTAATGAAGATGCCAACCATGCATATTCAATTCATTCATGTACTTTGGGAAGTATACTGCCACAACTGTTCCGGTCTGGTCAGTGTGGTTGAAT
>CACZPT010000060.1 GCA_902783085.1 uncultured Methanobrevibacter sp. | reverse complement strand
CCAGCTTCAACTAAAGTAGTGAATCCTGCATTAATTAATTCAGTAATACCACCACATAAAACTGTTTGTTCACCAAATAAGTCAGTTTCAGTTTCTTCTTTAAAAGTAGTTTCTAATACACCCGCTTTTGTTAATCCACAAGCTTTTGCCATACCTAATGCTAACTGTAATGCATCACCAGTTGCATCTCTTTCAACTGCAACAAGACCTGGAATACCGAATCCTTCTTCATAAGTTCTTCTTACCATTGAACCCGGTCCCTTAGGTGCAAACATTACAATATTTACATCTTCAGCAGGATCAATTAAACCAAAATGAATATTATATCCATGTGAGAATGAAATAGTGTTTCCACTTTCAACATACGGTGCAATTTGTTCTTTGTATACTCTTTCTTGGATTTCATCTGGAAGTAATATGTGGATGATATCAGCTTCTTTAGAAGCATCTTCAATAGTTTTTACAGTCATACCATCTTCTTTAACTAAATTCCAAGAACTACCATTTTCACGAACACCAACAATTACATTAGCACCACTATCAGCCATGTTTCTAGATTGAGCTCTTCCTTGAGAACCATAACCAATAACTGCGATAGTCTTTCCTTCAAGTGAATCTGTATTTACATCTGCATCATAATACATTTTCATTTTTAACATCTCCTATAGAATAATAATTTAGATATAAAATTAAAATTTTAAGATAATTAAATATCAAATAGAATATATTATTTTTGATGTTTATAAAAGTACCTAAATTTTTTAAAAAATAGAAATAATAAGAAAATAATAGTGATTCAATGAACTAATATCAAAATTCATTCCAAAGATTCATTAAGAAGTGTAATATCATCTAATTATGATATTAAAGCAGTACAAAAATGTTTTAAAGTAATAATCCACAGCCATACATCAAATATTCAATTACCATCTGCAGATGATTTAGAATTTGAAAGATTAAAAAATAAAGTTGAATTGTGAATTAATGCTATTGTATGTAAATATCTCACAGACAATCCATACTAGCATTAAAACATCCTTTATAAACAAGACCCAGTATTGTACCTTTTATACCATTTCAAATATTTAATATTTAAATTCCCCTAGCCATTGCAGTAAGACCAGTTCTTGAAATTTTCTTGATTTCATAACCTTTTAATAAAGAGATAAAAGCATTGATTTTTTTCATGTCCCCAATTATTTCAATTATTAGAGTTTCTTCAGTTACATCAACAATTTTTGCTCTAAAAATATTAGCATATTGCATTATTTCTGCTCTTGCCTTTTGATTAGGAATATTTACTTTTACAAGACATAATTCTCTTTTAACTGAATTTTTAGAGATATCTTTAATTTTAATAACATCAACCAATTTATTTAATTGTTTTGTAACCTGTTCTAATATATTATCATCGGCTTTAACAGTAATTACCATTCTTGCAAGACCTTCAATTTCTGATTCTCCAACAGTTATACTATCAATGTTGAAATCTCTTCTTGAAAATAATCCGGTGACTTTTTGTAAAACTCCAGATTTATTTTCTACAAGTGTACTTATAACATGATATTTTACATCCATTTAAATCACATCTTTTTCTAGTTTGTATTCACCAATCATCTCATTAATACCCGCACCTGGAGGTAACATTGGTAATGCTTCATTTGAATCAACGACTACATCAATTAGAATAGCTTCATTATCTTTTATTGCGGTTTTTAAAACATCTTTAGTTTCACCTGGCTTTTCAACACTAACTGCATTGATTCCAAAACTTTCAGCTAATTTTAAAAAATCTGGAGAATGACCTAATTTAGTTTCTGAATGTCTTCCATCATATAATAAACTTTGCCATTGATATACCATTCCTAAAGTTCTATTTTCAAATACAATCGCAATAACTGGTATATCATACTCATAAACAGTGGCTAGTTCTTGACAGACCATTAAAAATCCACCATCACCATTAACAGATACAACTACATCCTCTGGACAAGCTACTTTTGCTCCAATAGCTGATGGGAATCCGAATCCCATTGTTCCAAGTCCACCCGATGAGATGAATTTACGTGGCTTTTGAGTATTATAGAAATGTGCTGCCCACATTTGATTTTGACCTACATCAGTTGTTAAAATTGAATCTGGAGTTAATACTTCACTTATTTCTTTAATAACAGATTGTGGTTTTAAAGGAACATCATTATAAGTTACTCTAGGAAGTAATTCTTTTTTATTTTTTTGTATGGTATTTGACCATTTATTAACATCTTTAGATGGTTTATAACCTTCTAAAAGATTATTTAATGATTCCAATATATTTTTAGCATCACCAACAATTGGTAAATCAACATCTACATTTTTGCCAATTTCTACTGGATCTATATCTATATGAATAACTTTACTATCTGGAACAAAACTATCAAGTCTTCCCGTTGTTCTGTCAGAAAATCTAGTACCAATAGCTATCAATAAATCACATTCGTTAACTGAATCATTAGATACTTTTCTACCATGCATTCCAAGCATTCCTAATGCTAAATCATCAGTTTCATCAATAGCTCCTTTACCTAAAAGTGAAGTCATTACGGGAGCGTTAATTAAATAAGCAAATTTTTTTAACTCAGCACATGCATTAGCTAAAATGACACCAGCACCAGCTAAAATTAATGGTCTTTTAGCCTTTTTAATTAAATCTCTTGCTTTTTTAATTTGTCTAATATTACCTTTTAAAGTAGGATTATATCCTGGTGTTTGGATTAAATCATCATTAAATGAAGATAATTCTCCTTCTTGAACTTCTTTTGGGACATCTATTAATACAGGCCCGGGCCTTCCACTTGCAGCTATATCAAAGCTGGTTTTAATAATTGAAGGGATTAAATTAGGATCTCTTGGCTGAAAATTATGTTTTGTGATTGGTAATGTAATACCAATAATATCAGCTTCTTGAAATGCGTCATTTCCAATTAAATGTGTTGGAACTTGTCCAGTAATAGCTACAATAGGAGAAGAATCCATATATGAAGTAGCAATTCCAGTTACAAGGTTGGTAGCACCAGGCCCAGAAGTTGCCAAACACACACCTACTTTACCTGAAGCCCTTGCAAACCCATCAGCTGCGTGGGCTGCTGCTTGTTCGTGTCTAACTAAGATATGGTTGATGTCTGCATCATATAACATATCATAGAAGGGTATGGTTTGTCCTCCAGGATAACCAAATATCGTTTCTACTCCCATTTTTTTAAGGGATTCAATTATCGCTTCT
>CACZPT010000059.1 GCA_902783085.1 uncultured Methanobrevibacter sp. | reverse complement strand
TTCTTGATTTTGGTTCTACATTGGCTGGCCGTATTGTTAATGATAATGAACCTTATGCAAATACGGTAGGTAATTTTTTAGGTTTGGCTGGTGTTGTTAGTGATTCTATAGCTAGAGGTTCCGGAATGATTGATAAGAAAAATGGTGCGGCTCTTGATTTATACACTCCAAAAGCAGCTAAAAAAGCAGACTTTAAAAAAGCTGAAGCTAATGCACTTGAAGCTCATAAATTAATTGATATTCGTAAAGTTCCTTTGGGTGTTGAAAGATTTGGTACTGTTCCTTTAAACCCTGAAGCTGCCAAAAAAGCTGGAACTACTTTAATTGGTTGTGATGTTGGGGTTAATGGTGATAAATTAGATGAATTGATGGAGTTGGGTGCTCAGTTTTATGATGAGGATGGTCTTGGAACTTTACTTTCTACTCTTGATTATGTAAGTACTAATATTGTTACTAGAGTTTTAGATGTGGCATTTGAAGAGAATGTTATTATTCCTAGATCTGCTTTAGGTATTACTGGAAGGGCGGGTATTACTGGTCGTAAACCTCAACTTATCTTGGAGGCGGTTCAAGATAAATTTGAAGATGTTGTTTTTGTTGAGGATGGTCTTGCTTTAGGTTCTGCTATCATGGCACGTTGTATGAATTCTATGGGTACTCCTAAAGTTCCTATTGGGGGTCGCCAAGGTGGAAGGTGTATCTTAAAAGACCGTATGAAGATGATGGGTGGTAAATTCGCTTAACGGTTTTTGCATGATTTATTCAATTGTTATGGCTGGGGGTAGAGGAACACGCCTTAAAACTCCAGTTGAAAAACCTCTTTTTAAATTACATAATAAGCCTTTAATTAAATATGTGCTTGACAATTTATCTTCATCTAAATTTGTTGAGAAAATAGTTATTGCGACTAGCCCCCATACTCCTAATACGGTTGAGTATGTTAAGAAGTTTAATTTTGATATTTTAAACACTCAGGGGGTTGATTTTTTAAATGATTTATCCTTTATATTAGATTATTTTGAATCTAAATCAAAGGATGATATTTTACTTTTTATTAATGCTGATTTACCATTTATTAGTGGGGATTGCATTGATTTTATAATAAATTCCTATTTAAAATCAGATAAAGATGCTTTATCTACTTTGATTCCTGTAAGTATTTTTGAGGATTTAGGTTTGAAGTATGAATATGAATTTGAAGGTCTTGTTCCTGTTGGTGTAAATATTTTAAAAAGTGTCAACGATATTCAGGATGAAACTCAACTTGTTGTTAAAAAACAGGATTTGGCTTTTAATATTAATACTCTTCAAGATGCTAGTGTAGCTAATAAATTATACTTTTAAATATAATGAATACATATAAGTTATATATAATTAAATATTTAATATTTTTATCAGGTGATTTTAATGGAAAATAAACAAGTTCCTAAAAGGGAAGAAAAATTATGGAGTGAAATTAAAAACTACCAAGTAGCTACTAATAATGCTCGTATTCTTGGTGTTTTGGATGAATTAATCGTCAATGAAAAAACTGGTAAAATTGTTGATATTGCTATTCGTGTAGAATCTGATCGTAATATCCATGTTAAAGGTGCTAAAAGGAATGGTGACTTATTATTAGTTCCTTTTGCTAAGGTTGAAAAAGTTGGCGAATTTATTATTGTAACTGAATAATTTCGGTTATATACTATTTTTCTAAATTTTTTATATTAATACTATTAATATTAGGTGATTTTATGCTACTTGAAATTGAAAATTTGGCTGTTGAGGTCTCAGGAAAAAGGATTTTGCATGATATTAATCTTTCTATAGAGGAAGGTGAAACTCATGTTCTTTTAGGACCAAATGGTGCTGGTAAAAGTACTTTATTCTTAACTATACTAGGTTTCCCACAATATAAAGTTGTAAATGGATCTATTAAATTTAAAGGCAAAGACATCACAAATCTCACTACAGCTGAAAGAGTTCAATTAGGAATTGGAGTAAGTTTCCAGTCCCCTCCTTCTATTAGGGGAGTATCTGTAAGAGATTTACTTAAAATAGAATCTAATCAAGATATCGACGAAGAATTAAATCCTAGAATGAAAGAATTAGCTAGCCAACTTAAATTTAGTGATGAATTCTTGGACCGTGATGTTAACTTCGGATTTTCTGGTGGTGAAGTTAAAAGATCTGAAATATTACAACTTTTAGCTCAAATGCCCGATTTCACAATGTTTGATGAACCAGATTCTGGTGTGGATATTGAAAATGTTGAATTGTTAGCTTCAGAAATTGGTACTTTACTTGATAAAGATAAACCACAAAGAAGTAGAGTGAGAAGCGGACTTTTAATTACTCATTTAGGTTACATTTTAAACTTTGTAAGTGCTGATAAAGCACATGTATTAATGAATGGTGTAATTTCCTGTTCTGGAAATCCTACTGAAATTCTCGAAGATATTAGAAAAAATGGTTTTAATGGATGTGTTGAGTGTGCGCAATGTTTATGAAGATGCGGAAAGGGCAAAAGATAAAAAAGCTGCTATTGGGGCAGATGTTACAATAGAAAACTTTACAGATGAAGCTGTTAATGCTTTAGATTTATTGGATGATTTGGATGATGTTAGTAAGTCTACTAAAGATACTTTATTGAAAGTAGGTGTTGATACTGAAGAAACCAATCGTTCAGGATCATTTTTACAAATAGATCAAACTAATGTATTTACCAATAACTCAATATCTGATTCTGTTGAAGTTATGAATATGGCTGTTGCACTTGATAAATATAAATGGTTAGAAGATTATCTTTGGAAAGTTGTAAAACCAGACGCTGATAAATACACTGCTAAAACTGCTTTAAGAGAAAAAGAATCTGGTGTAACAAGTGGTTATTTTGTTCGTTCACTTCCAGGAACTAAAGAAGTAATGCCGGTTCAAGCTTGTATGTTCATTGGTGATGAAGCTGTTATGCAAACTGCACATAATGTTATTATTGCTGAGGAAAACTCAGAACTCCATTTAATTACTGGTTGTGCAACTGGAGATGATATAGCTTCAGCAATGCATGTTGGTGTATCAGAAATGTATTTAAAACCAGGTTCTAAAATTACTTTCACAATGGTTCATAATTGGGCTGAACAAGTGGAAGTACGTCCAAGAACTGGTGTTAAATTAATGGATAATTCAACTTATATTAATAATTATATTTTAACTAGTCCTGTTTCAACATTACAGTCTTATCCTACTGCTTATTGTGATGGAGCTAATTCAAGAGCTATTTTCCAATCTATTCAGGGTGGTAAAAAAGATTCTATTATTGATGTTGGTTCCAGGGTTCTTCTTAATGCTCCTAGTGCTAGAGGTGAAGTTATTTCAAGAGCAGTATCTCAAGATGAATCTAGAATTTATTCAAGAGGACATTTGTCAGGTACCGTTCCTGATGTTAAAGGGCATCTTGAATGTCATGGTTTAGTATTGTCCGATGACAGTTTAATTTATGCTGTTCCGGAGCTTGAAGCAAGCTCAGCTAACCTTGAAATGTCTCATGAAGCTGCTGTCGGTAAAATTTCAGAAGATGAAATTAATTATTTGACATCAAGGGGAATTAAAGAAGAAGATGCAGAATCTATGATTGTTAGAGGATTTTTAAACATGGATATTACTGGTCTTCCTGATGAATTAGCCCAGCAGACTCAAATGATGATTGACATGAGTGTTGAAGGGATGTAATTCCCTTTTACAATTCTTTTTTTTTAAATTTGTTATCTAATCTGTTCATTGTTTCATTTTTTAATGTTATCTTTTATGGTCTTGGAGTTGTGTATTCAAAACTATCTTTTTTACATATTCTTCGTTTAGTTCTAGGTATTTTGCAATTTCTTTTGTTTTGAGTCCGTTTTTATTTAGTTTAGTTATGAATTTTTTTCTTGTTTTTTCTGCTTTTTTGTCTGCTGCTCTTTGTGCGTAGTCTTCTATTATTTTCATGTTTTTCATCTTTTTTGGTTGGGTTTTTTTGGTGGTTTGTGGTGATGGTGGTGTTTGGTTTTATTGATTTAGTGTTTTTATTACGTATTCTTCGTTTAGTTCTAGGTATTTTGCGATTTCTTTTGTTTTGAGTCCATTTTTATTTAGTTTAGTTATGAATTCTTTTATTGTCTCTTTTTTCGTTTCTTTTCTTGTTTTTATTCTTGTTTCTTCTGCTTTTTTGTCTGCTACTCTTTGTGCGTAGTCTTCTATTATTTTCATGTTTCCACCTACTAAATTTGATATTTTTGTATTTATCAGTTCGTCTTTTACAAATTTATCGCATAGCATTAAGATTACTCCTTTTGTGAATTGTCCAATGTCATCATTTAAGTTTTTTATGTCTGTTATGGTTTTGGCGGAGTTTAGTATTGTTTGTTCGGTGTTGGTTTTGGAACTCATAAAGCATAATAAGCTTATAAGAAGTAATTCTTTTTTGGTTAACTTTTGGTTGTTTTTTATTTTAGTTTTCATTGTATTTAAAAATTCATCTCCATCAAGATTTTTCAATGAATGAATATATATTGGAAATCTTGATTCTTCACTTATTTTGTAACATTTTCTTTTTTCTTTTTCGATGGTACTCATGACATGTACTTCTATGTATTTGTTTGATTTGTTTTTGATTTGGTCTAGTAGTGCGCTGTAGAATCTAAATCTTTTTTCATCTTTTATGTCGATATATGAGCTTTGAAATTCAAGTATTATTATTCTGTCTTCTAGTTCAAAAACTAAATCAGGCTTGTACATTTTAGGATCTATGATGCCATATTCTGTTTGGTGAACTTTAATGATTTTTCCTTTAATGTTTAGGATATTGATTAATTCTTGACCATATTTTTGCCCATTTCTTTTGAATATCATATCTTCATGAAATTTCATAGAAAATTCCATCCGTTTTAATTTATACTTTAAATTTAATTTAAATTGATATAAATTTTTTGATTTATATTTAAACAATTTTTTTCCTGTATTATTAAAAAATAATAGTGGATAAATTTTTATACGTGATTATAATTAATATTTGTTGAAATCAATATTTCAAAATTTGTTTCATAGTATATAAACCTTTTGGCTTTTTTTTCTAAGTAACCTTTATATTAATTATTAATGAAATATATTAATCAGTACATAATGTTATGCTGAGCTAGCTCATTAAGTACATAAAATTGTGAATTAAGGCATACCTAAAGACTATGTCTTAAAAGAAGATTTTAAAATTTTTTAAAAAATTCTAAAATTTGTTTTGGGAAATGAATTATTTTCTAAAACCGAAAAAATAAAAAAATATTGATAGAGGAGGAAAAACTCTATGGCTGATGATGTAAAAATTGTAATGTTTTGTTGCAACTGGTGTTCCTATGGAGGAGCAGACAC
>CACZPT010000058.1 GCA_902783085.1 uncultured Methanobrevibacter sp. | reverse complement strand
GATTAATTTAATTGATGTTATGGTTGTTTTATTTAATTCTAAAACATTAACTGTTTGCTACTTCAAAATAACTAAAGAATAAATTTTGATTTTAAAATAAGTATGTTTAAGTTGTTAATATCTTGTTTAAAGAATTTAATTTCATGCTAATTTTGGACAGTGCCCACTTTCATCGCAGATAATAAAAATAAGGATTATAATTCATTATTTGATTATAAAAAAATGTTTCAATTGATATAATTTAGAAAAAACCATGTTAAAACAAATTGAAAATAATGTTTTCACAACATTAACAATAGCTGAACCTGAACTTGTATTGGCATTAACGACAATCTCATCTTAATAGAAACTTACTTTTGAAGAAGTTGATGCATATGCACAGTTGAATTTGAATTGAAGGTTTACTAACGAAATATTCAAAACTAAACAGGTTTATAAGTTTTTGCAATATTTATAAAACTTAATTTCTGTTATAATTGTGAAAAATATTAGGACAATCATATAGATTAATGAAAGTATCAAACTTATAAAATCAAATGTGTTCATTGCTGATTGGATTAAAATGGCGACATTTCTAATCAATGTTGTTGAAAAGTCACAACAACCATGCATCAATATTGGTACTGCAAAAGCTAGTGCCAATTCTTTTTTCATTGTTTTTGAGTCATTATTCATTTTAGCAACTTTGTATTCGTAGAAATGCGCTCCCATGAAAATTTGCCACATGATATGGAATGGGAAGAATGCTCTCAATATACCTGATAATCCACCAGTAGATGAAACTATTGTGGTTTCAAGAAGAGTAAATCCAAATGCTGATAAAGCAAAAATAATCATATAATCAAATTTTGATTGGAATTGTGATTTTTTCAAAGAAAAAGACCCTACACAAAACTTCATTAATTCCTCTATTAAACCGAATATAATAAATGCTTTTATAAATTCATATAGTAAGCTATCCTGAGGAATCATAAGTACATTGGTAAATATGGAACCTACAATTATTTGAAGAATAAATGCACCAATAAATCCTATTACAATCCCCATGAGAATGGTTTTAATTATAAATTTTTTATCAAGCCTATAGTCTTTAGGTGCTTTAAGATATGCAGGCAATATCCATAAAACCATTATTATTGCAGTTAAGATTTCCATAATCATTTGAATCAACAGATTTGCTTATTTTTCATTGCTTATATTTGAAACTTATTCTATATAAGTATGGTATGTCATTTTGTTATTAGGATTTAGTTTTTTCATCTATGATGCATTTAAACATAAATATACCAATATTTGCAATCTACTTTTTTTATATATCTTAATTGCTAGTATGTTATATGGTTTGAAAAGAATATTTCTAATGAAATAATTCAAAACTGTAACCGCAAACAGCTGGCCGTAAATGTTTGAAGTGAATATTTTCTAATGAAATATCCAAAACAGAAATGAATGGTATAAATGTACATTTATTAATTGGGAAAAATAAAATATATTTTATGCAAGGAATAGGTTATGGTAGAAGGAATAACTGAAGTTATTATCATGGAGGATTTAGATTATTCAGGTAAACAGAATCATGTTAAAAAGTTATGGTAAGAAGATTCTAAGAAATATTATGAATGGAAAAACTGGTGCATCCAATTTGATCAGTTACCAGATTTTTTTGGTACTCATGATAATCCCATAACTATTGATGAATCTGAATTATAAAATATTTAATCATAATTTTTGAACATTTCGCCTAGACCATCTTATTATTGAACACTATTTTTTGTTTGAAGCGAATATTTTCTAATGTAAGATTCGATTTCAAAATTATCTATAAAGTAATAAAAAATTCTAACTTTAATTTCAAAAGCATATTTATATCATCATTGAAAAATTAAATATCATGGCTGAATATAATCTCAAACAATATCTTAAAAAATTAGGTGTTAGCAAAGTAGGTTTTGCAGATGTTGGTGGGATAGCAAATAATTTTTCTGATTTACCTAATGGAATTAGTCTTGTTTTAAAAATACCTAAAAAAACAATAGGATATATAATTGATGAAAATTATGAGCAATATTGGAGAAGTGTCCATCAGATAATGGATGAATTAACAAAAATATCTTTTAAAGGTGAGGAATATATCAAAATTTTGGGATATAATGCATTGGCACTGACTATGAATAGAAATGAATGTGATATGAAAAAGTTACTTAGCATTTTACCTTACAAAACAATAGCAACCAAATCGGGTTTAGGCTGGATTGGTAGATCTGCATTGTTTGTAACTTCACAATACGGTTCAGCAGTTGTACTTGGAGCAATACTTACAGATATGCCTTTAGAATTTGACAAACCAGTTACTGATTCAATGTGCAATGAATGTGTGAATTGTCAGGATGCATGTCCTGTTGATGCAATCAATTCCACAAAATGGAACAATAAATTAAATAGAAATGATATTATTGATATTAAAGCTTGCAGTGAATATGTCATTGACTTGTATAAAAAAGGTTTAGGTTGTTCAAAATGCATGAGTGAATGCAAATTTACTCTAGATTATTTAAATCGCTAAAAATTATTGAATATCCCCACCAATGCCTTTAATGTAGTTTTCAACATAATCCTTATCTTCTTTTGTTTGAAGCGAATATTTTCTAATGTTGGATTCAATTTTTTTTAATGCTGGTCAAAATTTGCTATTCTTCAAGTTTTTCCTTCCACTTTTCATCGATTTCTCTTTCTTCATATATGCAAAAGCTTAGGTCTTTTACGCTCTCATACATGTCATTTATGCCTTTTGAGCTCTTATTGTAATTTGCAATATGGCTTTTTTTGATTCCGATTTGTGTGGCTTCTGAATATGAATCAATATCGGCGCCTAGAAAGATAAATTCCCAGTCGTGGTTTGAAATCATGTTTTTGATTTGTGTTTTCGTGAATTCCTTTGAAGAGTTTTCGTATCCGTCGGTGGTTATTACAAAAAGCACTTTTTCGTTTACTTTTTTTTGCATTGTGAGGATTGTTTTTCCGATTGCGTCAAGAAGGGAAGTTGTTCCTCTTACGTTGTATTCATTTTCGGTCAGATCATTAATGTCCCAGATGCTTTTTCTCTTGTAAAGCATCTCATATTCATGATCAAAAAGCACTGTGGTTACTTTGGCGTTGATTTTGTCCTTTTTGTATTGTTTGATTAGGGAGTTGAATCCTCCGATTGTGTCCTTTTCTGATCCGTACATTGAACCGCTTCTGTCAAGCAAAAATATTATATCCATTTCGTTGTTTTCAACTTTCATAATATCACAGTTTATATCTTGTGTATAAGTTATTAGTAAATACTAATATATATAAGTCGTGTTTATTATTTAGGTTTAACTAGAGGGTTGTCAACACATTATCTTTTTCTTCATTTGATTTTATACACAAAATGTATATCGCTATTTTTGGGCTTATTTTATTTTCCATGCCAAAAGTGTATAAACTTCATATTTTTTCAAAATTTTATTCACTTTAAATTCAATATTTTTAAATATTAGTTCATCATAATAGTTTGAAGTGAATCGTTTCAATATGAACATAAAAAGCATATAATTTTTTTTAATTTTTCAAAAAAGAACGGGTGTCTACTTTTCTTTTAGCCCATCATTTTTTCATTTAATTTTTTGATTTCACAAGTCAGCTCATTGATTTGTGACTGAAAATTACTGTAATTCTCTTTATTGAGTTTAGACGTGTAAATTGATGATATTAGCGCAGTAATAATAGCAAAAATTAAAATTCCACCAATCATTGCAACAATTCCTAGAATCCTGCCTGGAATTATTATCGGAACAACATCCCCATAGCCTGTACTGGTCATGGAAACAATGATATACCATACTGCAGTTTGCATGTCATTAATTTGAGAATCAAAGATGCAAATCAGCACAGTGACTGTGAAAATGAAAATGATGGCTACAAAGATTATCTTATCCAAATAAGTTTGCTTTAAAAAGTTAATTATTGTCTTCTCGCCATTTCTTTTAACAATGAACTGTTTGATTAAATGAACCAATCTGATTAATCTTAACGCTCTTAAGAAAACGAAATCCACTGGAAGCATCCCCAAAATGCTTATGGTGTTTTCCTTCATGAACTGTTTTTTGTCATCCGAATGCAGATAGCTGTAAATAAACTCTATCCACAATAGAATACATATACCAATGTCAAAAGTCCTAACAAAAAACATTACGGAAGAATCACCCGGATAAAATAGAATGTAGGCCAATAGCAAAAGGTCTATAATCGTTAAAAAAATCAACAATACAATATAATTTGAATGCTGGGGATTTTCCATAAAATTATATCTGAAAAATATTATATTTAAAATAAACTATCAACCAGTTTCACCCAAATTGCATGTAAACGAAAAAGGTTCAAATGAATAGCATTCGTATACTAATTTGATGCAATTTTTAGTTGAAACATGAGCACGGATAATGGACTCTTTTAAAAACTTTGTTGATTTGAAATTGTTTGATGAATTTAGTTTTAGATTTTTAATTCCATTTAAAAATAGTTAAATTTAATAAAAAGTTGAAGTAAAAGTTTTTATCATACTTGATTAAAAAAACATTTACCTTTCTAAAACATTATGCTTTAAAGTGTATAACAGCCAAGAATAAATATTATAGATTATTAATATATGGGATAAGTGAAGGTTGAACATTATGAATATTTTAATTTCTAATGATGATGGTGTATTTGCGCCAGGAATATTGGCTGCAAAACAAGCAGTTGAGGATTTAGCTAATGTCACTGTTGTTGCACCAGATAAGAATAATAGTAGTGTGGGTCGTCGTATTTCATTATTTAAACATTTAAAGATAGATTCTTGTGAACTTGAAGATGGAAGTTTAGCTTATTCTGTTTCTGGTAGTCCTGCTGATGCTGTGATTGTTGGTGTGGATTATGTGATGGATGAAAAGCCTGATTTGGTTATAACTGGAATAAATGCTGGTGTTAACATAAGTTGTGATATTACTTCTTCAGGCACTGTCTGTGCTGCTTTTGAAGCAGTTAGTTTAGGTATTCCTGCTATTGCTGTTTCTTTATTTATTGATCCTAATACTTCTTATAGGCAAGATGAAAATGGTGAATGGTATGTTGATTATGATTTTACACTAACAAAGAAAGTTTTACATGATCTGGTTTTAAAAATAATTAATGAAGGATTTCCTGACAATGTTAATTTATTTAATTTAAATGTACCATCTAATTATGAATCTGAAGATGTTAAAATCACTTATTTATCGCATAATATGATTGATAAAAAAGTTATTGATAATACTGATAAAGAAAAAGAGGAGTTTTTTAACTATTCGTTAGATGAAAATCATGAAAGTGATAATTTAATTATGATTACATCCAATCTTGTTAAAGAGTATGGTGAGGGCAGTGATGGGTATGCGTTATTTGTTGAGAAAAGGCCTAGTTTAACTCCGCTTAATATTAATATGACTTATTGGGATTTAAATGAGTTTTAATGTATTTTACTTGAATCTTGAGTCTGATTTTTGAGATTTGGCTTTATTGTGGTTTTTTTCAAACCAGCCTATTTTTAACTCTTCAATTGTATCTTCATATAATTGTGGAACATATGGTTTAATATCTAAAAGGGGTGTTCCATCTAATACATCTATATTTGATACATAAATGGTATTTCCTTCAATTTTATCTATTTTTATAACGGATGAGCCGATTCGGTTTGGTCTTTTTGGTGATCTTGTTGCAAATACTCCGTGTGTATTATTATCCATAAATGGTTTAACTTCAAGTAAATATCCATTTACTTTGTGAAGTAAGTATAAAATATTGATATGTGAGAATTCTTCAAGATCTTTTAAACCATCAACATATTTATCTTTTATTTTGATTGTTCCTTTAATGCCTTTTGCGCCGGTTGGTTGTATTGGCATTCCTTCAATCTTTTTAAATTCGGTATGTATTGTTCCGATTGATTCTAATTCGATTTTCATATTCATTGTATTTATTTTTTATGTTATAAAAATAATATCATCATCGATATATAATATATACAGTAATCGATAAAATTTTTCTTTATTTCATAAAAAACGAAAAGTTTATATACAATTCGATATAACATATTATTATACAAATATTGTAAGGTGATTTTAATGGAACTTAGTGCAAGAAATCAATTAAAAGGAAAAATTACGAATGTAGATTTAGGTGCTGTAATGGCAAATATCAAAATCGAAGTGACTGAACCAAATGTTATCACTGCGGTTATTACTAAAGAATCAGCTGAAAGATTAGGTTTAACTGATGGTGATGATGTAACTGCTATTATTAAATCTACTGAAGTAATAATTGGAAAATAAACTGGAATCAATCCAGTTTAAACTTTATTTTTTAAACTCTTGTTAACAATTCGATGGCATTATAACTGATATTGCCTTGAAGTAATACAAATAGTATTATAAGTAAAACTATCACTAGTATAAACTTAATATTTTTAATAGCAATATAGACGAATAAAAATAAAAGAATTAATTTAATTATAATATTAAACTCATATTTATCCGCCGGCCAGTATGGTTTTAGTTCCTTGTTTTGATATTTCTTCTTTTTTAAATTCTACATCGAATTTTACTTTTTCAATAACTTCGGTTAATGCTTTAAGACTTTCGCCTCTATGATTGCCTAAAACTGCTACTAAAAATAAACTGTCCCCGGTATAAAATTCACCGATGTAGTGTATGACTGATATTTCAAATACATTATACTTGATTTTAGCATTTTCCACAATTTTTTCAATGTCTTTTGTTGTTTTTTCTCTATCTGGTGTAGTTAAGATTAATTTTTCTAAATCCATATTTTCTTCTTTTCCACGAACAATACCTTCAAAAGTGAAAATAGCACCAGAATAATCAATTTTTGAATGTTTTTTTAAATCTTCAAGTAATTGTGGCATTGATATTTTGTTTTCTTTTGCTTTGATAACTTGTACAACCATTTTATTATCTCCTTATTTTAGTTTATATTTTAATTTTATATAACTATTGTTATAAATCACTGATTTCTTTTAAGGATAAATTTTTAAGTCTTTCAACACCATTAATTTCTTCCATAACACTAATAGTTGAGTTAGATACAAGTTCCTTCCAATTTTCACCTTCAAGCATTCTTCTCCTAACCTCACTTCCAGACAAATGGAGTCTATCATATAATGGCGGATTTTTAACTTTAAAGCCTTCCTCAGCAAATAGTTGTTTAACCAGTGGATTTCCAGAATAAACAACAGAAAATGGTGGTGTCATCATTTTAACATGAGCTACCCAAATAGCATTAAAATTAATATCCTCCATTGGAATAATATAATATCTGCTTGGATTAATGTCATGTTCAACTAATGCTTGGGTAATCATAACAATCCTTTCACCGGCAGTAAAGGGATCTTTCAGTTCATGGCTTAATTGAGCACTACCTATTCCAATAATAATTTCATCAACTTCATCCAAAATCTTTTTAATAACTTGTATATGACCATAATGAATAGGCTGCATCCTACCTATTAAAATTCCACGGACTTTATTCATAGTAATCACCATTAGAAATAATTTTTTTTTTAATAATTAAATACTTTGTGAGTAATTATTATTAAATAGTTAAATCAAAGTTTATTATAACTAAAATTCATGGAGTTTAATAATATGGATAAAAAATATTTAATTATTATTGCAATAGCAATTGTAGCTATTTTAGTTATTGGTGCTTTTGCAATGGGAGTATTTGATCATAAAAAAACTACTCCATTTTCAACCGAGTTTATGAGTGGTGCTTTTGCAGGTCAGGTTTCTCAGCTAAATTCAACTAACGAATCTTTTATATGTTGTTTTGAGGATAGTACTAATAATATTACATATAATCTCACAACATTGGATAATGCATCTGCATTAATGGAAATTTACAGATATCAAGGAATTCTAGGTCCGGAACATCGTAAAATCAATGGTAATGAGTGGAATATTTATTTCAGTAAAGCAATTGCAAATAATAATGGTTCAAATAATACAGTAGGTATTGTAATTTGTGAAGTTCAAACAGAACATCAAGGATATGTAATTAATATTATATTCAATGATTTATCTAAAGTTAATTTTACTTTAAATACATACTCTGAATCATATACTGATTTCGTTGAACCATTACTTAGTTCAATCAATTTAACGGAAACTGATAATTTCCTGCATATTAATGAAGAATTTGGTTTATCTGAATCTCAATTTTCACAACAAGTCCAATTGATAATGCAATCCAATAGGGGTAATTATTCCAACACATAGGATGATATTTTGAAAATTACAGTTTTTCATGCGGATGAATGTGATAGAAAGAAATGCACATCAATTAAGATGGAAAAACTAGGTAAATGTAAATTGATTTATAATGTAAATCGCATACCTGGTGGTGCTATTGTATTAAATCCGTATTCTGAAAAAGCTGTTTCTTATGAAGATGCCAAATATGTTGAAAAGAGAGGAATTGTAGGACTTGATTGCTCTTGGAATGAAGTATCAAGTTCTAAAAAATTCTTTTCACTATCAAAATACCACAGATCACTTCCTTTTTTAATAGCTACCAATCCTGTTAACTATGGAAAACCCTGCATATTATCTACTGTTGAGGCGATAGCCGCCACATTATATATTACTCGTTTTAAAGATGAAGCATACAAATTATTAGATGGTTTTAAATGGGGACATACCTTTTTAGAGCTTAACTGCGAATTACTTGAAAGTTATAGTTGTGCAGATACAAGTGCTGAAGTTGTTAATGTTCAAAATGATATTCTTAAAAAAAAGGGTATTAATTTTGATATAAATTAAATATTTTATTTTTAAATCATTTAAATAAGCTAATTTTATTATTCTAAGTTTTACATTTAAATACTATTTAATACAGATATTATACTTAACTCTTGTAGAGTGAATTTTCATTTAAATAAATATGGGGGTGCATATAATGAATATTGGTGAAATTTTAAGCGATGCAGTTGCATATCCATTTAATAATATCAAAGCATTAATTATATATGCCATATTAGGTATTATTGCTTCTATTGCGGTTGGTGGCTCTTTATTTGCCATACTATTATCTGGTAAAGCTATTACTAATGTATTTGCAAGTGTTTCTGGTATTGTTGGATTTTTAATTGCTTGTATAATGTTTTTATTAATTTCTGGTTATGAATTGGATATTCTTAAATTCAGTATAAACAGAAGAAGTGATGCTCCAGGAATAGATCCTACAAGACAAGTTATTAATGCAATTAAATTAATTATTGTTAATGTTATTTATTATTTAATTCCAGCATTATTTGCTTTAGTTTTGAATTTCCTTTTGGGTAATGGTATTTTAACTAAAATTATCATAGCAATTATTTATTTCGTATTTACTTTTGCTCAAGTTATGGGTAAATGTAGATTAGCTGAATCAGATAGTTTAAGCAGTGCTTTATCCATTGGTGAAGCTATTGGGGATTTATTTAAAGTAGGATTTTTAAAATTAATTGTAGTGCTTGTTGCTATTGTAGTGTTGATAGTAATTATTGCAGTAATTATTTCTCTTATTGCGGGACTTAATTCTATAATTGGTAGTTTATTATTAGGTATATTTGCTGTTTATGCTGTATTTGTTATTAACAGAGCACTTGGTTTATTATACTCCGATGCATAGTTTTGAATGATTCATTTCATTCATTTTTTTATTTTTTTGGTTTATTTTTAAATGAGAAAATTTAAAAGTTTAATTCACCTTAGTATCTGTAAATTTGTTAGTTGGTAATTTGATTTTGTGATTTTTTCGCAGAAATTTTTCAATTTTTTCTTTTTTGCGAAAATTT
>CACZPT010000057.1 GCA_902783085.1 uncultured Methanobrevibacter sp. | reverse complement strand
TAATATATATTGAATTAACTACTATAAAAATGTTTTTATAAAAATTTTTTATCAAAATATGGAAATAATTTTATTAAATACTATTATTATTTTAGATTAATGTAATATATAAAGATTTCTATATAGATAATTATATATAATTCTATTAATAAATATTAATTTATTAATATAAAGAAAATCATAAATAGGAGGCATGGAATTGAAAAAACATACTAAAGTACAAAATGTTGCAGGTTCATTAACAACAACTGTGCCTGCTTTTGTCAGAGATATGCTTGATTTAAAGAAAGGAGATAATTTAGAATGGGTTATTAACACAAAAGATGAAACAATTAAATTAACTAAAAAACAATAACCCTTATCATATCTTTTAATTTTATCCCATACACTACCAATAGGTAATTTTAAATAACTTTTTTTACAAAAAAATAAATTGGTTACTAAAATTTTCATCACACTCTGTTATGACTATTTTTTATGTAACCCTGTGTGTGGGTGAGAAGCTGCCACTTCATAGACCCCACACACCATGATTACAAAACTTTATTCTTATTTTTCAATAATTTTCTTTTTCATTACCGCAAATTCTTCATCTGTCAATAATCCTTTCTCATACATTTGCATAACTTTTTCCAATTCATCAGCAATAGATACCTCACCAGCAATTTGTTCAGCTCCCGATTCAGTTAATGCATCACCAGTCGCATGATCTAAACCCCAACCAGTTTCTTCATTATCTTTACCTTTAGCATTTCCATTAATAACATCTACTAAATCTTGAGAAATAATTTCTAAATCTTCTCCTCTTAATGCTAATCCTATTATTAATGATTGATTTTCCAATAACAATAATTCATATTGGTTTTTAATAATTATTTCTTTCTTATTAAAACGTGTTTGCTGTTTATGTATAGTGAATGATACGATATTATCATAAGATATTCTTAAATCTTTACCGCCATCCACTTTCTTAAATACAACACCTTTCTCAGCAATTTGTAATTCAGTATTTTTAACTATATTCTTTTTCTTTTGTTTAACCCCACTTGTTGCAGCTAAACCAACTAATCCAAAACTTAATGTAGCCACACCTTTTGTTAATCCACCACGGGATTTTAAATGCAATTCCTGTTGTGGAAACATAACACTACATTTAATTCCTTCATAAATATTATGTGTATTTCGGATTTTTTCTATTTTTTCTAGTCTTTTTCCTTTATTTTTTTCTCTTTTTCTTTCAGAATAATCATCTTTTTTTTCGTTAATAGTAGTTACTCCTTCTTTTGTCTTTTCAACTGCAGTATCTAAATTTGATTTAACTTTATCAAATAACCCCATAGTTTACCCCACACTCATCTAGTATAATCATTTATTTTTCCTCATACCCGCATTCATAGCAAACATAATACTCTGGAAGGTTACCATCAAAAGTATCTTCATCTTTTATACGGGTCATTTTCTTTCCACATTTAGGACATATTTTTTCATTAATCATATATTCAAACACTCCAAACATTACATCTTCATGTTAATATTAGTTTAATTATATATTTAAAGCTTTTTATAAGCTTAAAATGAACAATATTCACTAAAATAATAATAATAATACTAAACTGTTCACCACAAAAAACAAAAACACCGACATTTTAATTTCCACTGTTCAACAAAAAAATAATAAAAATATACACACAAACAAATACGACAAAAAATAGAAAAAAAATTAGATTCTAAATCTCAAAGAGGTAATCTTTAGGTTTAATAATTTTGTAAATTCAAATAATTCACATGGAGGAGATTAAAAAAAATTAATTCTCAAATTTTATATTTTTAAAGATATATTCCATTAATTTCATAGCATTATTTAAATCATCGTCTTCTAATAATCTATCTGGAAAATAATCTGCTATTTCCCTAAGTTGAGATAATTTATATAATCTTTGACTGATTTTAGATTGACCCTTATCCTTCAGAACATCCCTAACTTGTTTATGTTCTGGAATAAACTTTTTACCACTAATCTTAAAATCAAGTTTAGATTTGACTTTAAAGTTAAATTTATCTAAAAGCCATTCACTAATATATAAATAAGAACTATAATAACATCTATTAATAATTGTACTATATACACAACGATTATTGCAATCTGTAGGAGTTAATATCTTTTTATTTGCATATAATTTTTTTGTGAATAAATATAATTGATATTGAGGGTATTCTCTAATATTAATAACATTTACCCCCTAATACTTATTTCAAGATAATATATGAATCTTTAAATAAATCATACATTTTATTAGTTTTACAATAATGTTCCATATGATTAATTATTTCGTCATAATAATAATCTTCATCATTCAAATCTAATGGAACTTTTGGAGAAATTTCAAAAACATTTTCAGGAATATTTCCTTCATAAACAATTTTTGAAGAGACATAGTCGAATCCATAATTATTAGATATAATTTTGAGTTCTTTAATAAATTTAGTTTTATTACTTTCAAAATTATTTTTTGAAAAATTAAATTTATTTTTAAACCACTCTAAATCCACAAAATGTGTTTCATCATTAGCATTAGATTGAGAATTAACTAAAATTAATTGATTATTCATTATAAATAACTCCCTCATTTAAAAACATTCATAATTTTAGACATATTCTCATAATCTTTCTGAACATCAATCATTACTAAATTATTTTCAATTTCATCATCATTTCTATAAGATAATTGAATCATGTCTGCAGTTATATCTTCTTTCTGCACTGCAAAAGCAACACCAACAGGGAATACATCTAAATCTTCAAAATTCTCATTAAGTTTGTCTAAAAACTCTTCTTCGAAGATATCTTTAAGTGATATCCCCTCCTTTAAGATTCTTAAACATTTTGCATCTTTTACCATAGTCACACCTCTAAAAAAAAAAGAAAAAAATAATTAGAATATTATATCTATAATTATCATTTACAATACATATAAATTTTTCCAAAAAAATTTCTATTTTAAAAAAATTCATCAATTTTGAATTTTTCATCTCTGTTTTCTTCTAAATTTTTCAATCTTTCATCCAAATTCTTAAAAATTTCCTCATAATCCTGTAACTTTTCATCTTTTTCATGAAGTTCATTCTCAATTTTAATATACTTCGGAGACTTAACAGTTATTTTTTCAACATCCTGCATAATTGTCACTGCAGGTAAATGATTAATATACTCTTCTTTCAAAGATTCTTTATTATTAAAGAAATATGATTCATCAGTTATAGGTTTAGTTCTACCTTGCAAGTCATTAACAATATCCCTACTTAACCCATCATTCATCAAAGCACTAGCATGAAACTTACGTAATTGATGAGTTCTTAATCTCCGATATGTTCCAGCTTGTCCTAATTCCAGATCATCATTTAATGTAGTGAATAATTCTACTAGATAATTTGGATCTACTCTGAATAATTTACTATCTAAATGTAATGTATCTTGTCTGCCTTGCAGATAAATGTTTATTGCATTACATGCTTCCGGACTGCAAAAAGTAGTGTAATACTTGTTTGTTTTGATTCTTAGTATTTCAAACGTAGGTACAATATCATCAATATTGCTTAATGTTTCAATTATCTCTTTTATTGACCCACCATGATGGTATTCCTTTGTGGCTTGAATATACTGTCCAACAGTAATGCTTAATGTTTCTGCTCTTGCACAACCTGAAGAGGCAATGAACAGGATTAACGGTTTCATTACATTTGATGAAGTTACATCTATAGCATCTCTGATGATTTCTTTTGTGAGTAATTCATCATATGTAATTGTTGGAGCTAAATTTTTTTGGTTGAATGGTGGTAGATGATGTATCTCTATGTCAAAATGTTTGTAGAATGCTTTTACTTTATTAAATCTGTCTTTTGCTGTTCTTTTAGCATGTTTTTCATATAAATATGAACGGTAGTCTATTAATCTTTTTTTTAATGTTCGATGTTTCCAGCGGATTCCTTTTTCTTCTTCATTTTCCGCTTCGATTAATAGGTCATGTAATGACATGTTAGTATAATTTGAATACTCTTTCAATAGCAGCCTATATAATTCTATTGTGGATTTTTTGATGTTTCTACTTTTTCCAAAGTAGTTGATTAAATCGTTGTCATTGGTCTTCATTATTTGCATATTATCTCCTTCATGAAAAAATATTTATTGAGAGAGAGCATACGATAAGTATTCGTGCGACAAGCTAGGGTCTATTTCCCATTTAAATCAGTGAAATTTTATTTCAATCCCAGTTATGACGGGATTTTCC
>CACZPT010000056.1 GCA_902783085.1 uncultured Methanobrevibacter sp. | reverse complement strand
TTTTAAAAAATATTGGGCTGGTAGCTCAGATGGTAGATCGTCGCCTTGGCATGGCGGAGGCCCCGGGTTCAAATCCCGGTCAGTCCATTGTAATTTTATTAATAAAAGTTAAATTGTGATTAAAATATGTTGTTGATAGCTCAGAATCATTTACAGCTTATTGTAGAAATAGGGATAATGTTGTTTGTAACAATGATATTTTCTCTTAACTTAATTCCATTATCTCTTAGTGTTGTAACATTTTTATCTTTATTCCTGGCTGGTGGTTTCACGATTCTTTTTGGTGCTGATATAGTATTGCTTGTTATATCTTCAAGTCAAGCAGAGTTTACGCATCCATTCGGGCCTCTTGCCCTTCTTGGTGTTGTCACTGCTCTGGCTTCTCTGAAAGTTATGCGGAATTCGGGAGTGGATGTTAAGCCTCTTAGGAAATTTGTTATTTTATTTATCGCAGGTATTACTATCTTCGGTGGATTAATGCACAGGTCCTTCTTATTATTATGGTTATTAGGTTTGTTTTTAGGTTATATTATCATATCAAAAAATTTCAGAGAAAAATCCATATTTACTGTTAAAAGAATCCTTATCTTTTTAGGAGCAATTGTTGCAGGATTTTTAGGTCTTGAAGGAATTGCAAGAATTACTGGAATGACTATCTTTTCACCAATGTTAAGGTTAGGTAGGATTGAACAATATTCTGTATCAAGTGTAAAAATGGTATTAAACAACATACAAGTTATTGGTCATAATGCTAATGCTTCTTATTGGGGTGCTGAAGGTACAGCATTTGCTGAAGGTTATATTACATTACCGATGCAATTAATTTTGTTCTTTGGTTTACCGTTTCCAATGTTCTTTGGTCTTTTAGTTAACCAAAAAGATACAGTCGATTATATGCTTCCTGGAATTTTAGGATATGGATTTGATTTTGGTTATCTGGGTGTTGTTGGATTAGTAGCGTTTGTACTTGGAACAGTTATTATTGGTTTTAAAGTATTAGTTAAATACAGAGAAAGAAGAGAAAAAAACAGTAAAAAATACTTAGGTAAGGAAGTATTATTAATTGGAGCTTTATCAGCATTTTGTTCACAAGCAATAATCGGTTTATTTATTTTCAATAGGACAATTAATGGTACTGCATTATTAACATTCTTGTTTTTAGGTGCAATTATATTAGCTAATGCTATTACATTAAAATCAAGATCATAAGGTGGATTTATGAAAGCATTGTTATTATTGGGATGTCCTGAAACTCCTTCACAAACTCCATTGACAATTTATGCATGTGATAAACTAACAAAATTAGGTTATGATGTAACAATTGCGGCTAATCCTGCCGCTAAAAAGTTAGTTATGGTTTCAGATCCTGAAAAATATTATATTGATAATTTAGTTGACTTGGAAAGATCTCTTGGTGAAGTTAAAAAAGGAGATTATGATTTACTCATTGGATTTGTACATAAAGATGCGGCAGCATCATTTTTTGTAACTTTTTATCATTTATTGCAAACAAATTCTATTGCTATTGTATTTGAAAGAGATATGGATTTGGTTGAAGAATATACTGATATGGTGGCTGAAAGTACTGATGCAAAAATTGTTTCAGTAAGAGCATTCCATAATCCAACTCCAATTAAAGTTCAACTTGACAAAGTATTAAAGGAGTTAGAATAAAATGTCTTTTTGTTTAGATACTTACCTTCAACAGTCTGATAATTATGAAGTTCATGCTTCAAAAGCAGGTTTTAAAGACTGTGCTATGATTATTCGTTTTAAAGCTGATGAAATTATCTATATCAATCCTGGAGATGAGGTTTTAGGTGTTCGTGTAATAGGAATACCTCCAATTCCGATTGGTATTGATGATAAAAAAGGAACGGTTTTTATTCCATATACCAAGCCATGTCATGGTACTTCAGTTGTTGAATTACCAGTTGATACTGAAGAAATGGACAATATTAGAAAGTTAAATACTCAGTAGGTGTTTTATATGCGTTCTACTGTTGTTGGAAGTTTTCCCGTTGAACTTAAAGAAGCGTCTTCCACTAAAGATAAATTACTTAATGTATTTGGAGTTTATGATCCATATAAGGAGTCTATAAAACAGGCTGTATTTTCTCAACTTGATGCGGGCATTGATATTATTTCTGATGGTCAAGTAAGAGGGGATATGGTTTCTAGTTTTTCAAAATTCATTCCGGGAATGAAAATAGAAGATGGAAATACTTATATTGTTTCTAAAATAAGAAAACCTACTGGTGAAATTTCTGTTAAAGATTTACTTTATGCTAAAAGTTTAATTAATAAGTATTATGATGGCAATGTTCCTGAAGGCAAAGGAATTAAAGGTATTATTACAGGTCCTTCTACAATAATTCATTCTTCTAGAACTTCTTTTTATAAAAATAAAGAAGATGCAATTGTTGATTTAGCTTATAGCCTTAAATTTGAAGTTGATGCAATAGAAAAGAAAGTCAAACCGGTTTATATTCAAGTCGATGAGCCGTTTTTATCAACTGGGATGGTTGATATGAAAGTTGCTAGGGAAGCTATTGATATTATCGCTGAAGGATTATCTGTTCCTCTGGCTATGCATGTTTGCGGAACTATTGATGGTGTCTATAAGGATTTGGCTAGATTTAATGTTGATATTTTGGATTTTGAATTTGCAGGAAATAATGTTAATATTGATGTTTTAGAAAATAATATTGCTTTATTTAATGGTAAGAAAATCGGTTTTGGATGTGTTGATTCTGCTGTAAATGAACTGGATTCTTATGAGGTTACAGAAAAGTTAATTTCTCGCGGTATTGATATTGTTGGTGAGGATAATATTTTACTTGACCCTGATTGCGGTTTAAGAAGGGCACCTGTTGATGTTGCGTTTTCAAAATTAAAATTAATAAATGAAATTAAAGATAAGCATTAATTCAAATACTTATCGATATTCATGTTTAAAGTTTGCATCATATAGCTTGGATGGTGTAAAGTCTCCGGGGTCTAAGACATCTCCTACTACAATCATTGCAGTCTTTGTTATATTGGCTTGTTTTACTTTACTTGCAATATCCTTCAAGGTTCCTCGTATTATTTCCTGGTCATCCCAAGTTGCCTTTTTGACTACTGCAATAGGAGTATCTTCACTATATCCTACAAGCAAATCATCGACAACTTTTTCAATCATTGAAATACCTAAAAAGATACACATTGTTGCATGATGGGTTGACAAGCTAGAAATACTTTCCTTTTCAGGTTTTGGGGTTCTGCCTTCTGGACGTGTTATTATTACAGTTTGTGATATTTCAGGAAGTGTAAGTTCTGCTTCCAAAACACTTGCTGTACCGAATAATGAGCTTACACCAGGAATAATATCATATTCAATATCATTGTTTTTAAGTTCACGAATTTGCTCGCCTATTGCTCCATATATTGATGGATCACCAGTATGAACACGAGCTACAAGTTTATCTTCACTAGTGGCTTTTTTAATAATATCAATTGTTTCTTCAAGATTTAAATAGGCACTATTGTGAACAACACATTCTTCTTTTCTTGGGTTTAAAACTTCTTTATTAACAAGAGATCCAGCATAAATAATAACATCAGCTTTTTCGATAATTCTTTTTCCTTTAACCGTAACTAAATCAGGGTCTCCAGGACCTGCTCCAATAAAAATAACTTTTCCAGACATAATATAATTTTTTATTTCAACTTATATTTATTTATTTTCTATTAAAATTACATTTCCACTTCAATTTCACACGTTGATTTAAACAAAGTTTATTAATCTTGGAGATAATCTAAAATTATGGATAACAATGCTTTTATTTCAGTTGAATTTCTATTTTCAATCTTCATAATATTAATAATAGCTACAGGATTATTAGTTTATTCAACTACAACATTTAATTCAACTTTAAATATAGAATCTAATTATAATCACCGTTTAATTTTAGATAGTGTGGCTAACCAGATTAATCAAGTTGATTCACAGGGAAGCGGATATTCAAAATATATAAAATTGCCCGATGCTAGTTCAGATTATATAATGAAATTAGAAGACAATAAGTTAACGATTGAATATGAAAATAAAAAAGGAGAAGCTATATTGCCATTTATTGATGCATATAGTTCTTATAGAATGTATGAAGGCAATATTTACTCAATTGAAAAAACAAATGATGGGAAAATTCTGATAAAATGATAAATGAAAACAGAGCTCAAATTAGTGGTGAATATCTACTGCTTGTAGGTAGTTTAATATTGATTGCATTAATTTCCATTGCATTCATTGCACATCAGCATGAAATCACATTAGCAATGACAGCTGCAAAAAATGGAGTAAATGAAGGTTTATCTATTTCATCATCTGGAATTTATCCGAAAGATTCATATAATGATTATTCAAAATCGGATTATTTGATTTTGGAGCCATATTCAGTTGAAATTATAAATATCAGCTATAGTGATATGGGATATGATTCAAATTATAACAAACAGAAAATACAATTCAAAGTTTATGCTCACATATCAAAGGATTTTTCCAAAAAGGAACTGGATTCCGTTGGGGATAGGATAAATTATAACCTTAGAAAATCGATTGCATATACTTTTGGAAGTGTTGATGCAACAAACAAACTGTACAATCCCGTATTTTCCCAGCATTATATTTTTACAACAGCAAATGTTAATTGGCTTTAAAGATTATTCTGGAATTTGTAATTGGAGTTTTTCTAAATTTTAAAAACTTCACATGCATTTCTTGTAGTGATTTCATCTACTGTATTAATATCTGTATTTTGAATTTCAGCTATTTTTTTAACAGCATTAACAACATTTGCAGGTTCATTTCTAGTTTCTTTTGTTATAGCTAAATATGGACTATCAGTTTCGGTTAAAACATTGTCCAGTGATATTTCTCTTATTAAATCTTGATGTGCTTTGGAGTAACATAACATTGTAGAAAAGCTCATATAATAGTTATCATGTTCCATTATTCTTTTAGCTGTCTTTAAGCTGCCGCTAAAACAATGAAAAATAACATAAGGAATATCATCATAATCTAAAACAATGTTTAAAGCTTTTTTCTCACAGTCACGTACATGCATAAGCAGAGGAACTTTATAATCATTAGCTATTTCAATAAATGTTAAAAAAATTTCCCTTTGCTTTTCCCTAAGTGCCTTATCTTTAACATAAAAGTAATCCATTCCAACTTCGCCGATGGCAACAATATTGTTGATGTTATCGATTAGGTGTTTGTGGGTTTGTTTTAATTCTTCATCACTACAGTTTTGTGATGAAACAGGATGATAACCGAATGAAGGATATAAAAAACCTTCATATTGATTACATAATTCTAAAACACCCTGGTTACTTTCATATCCGATTCCAGAGTTAATAACTACATCCAATTTATTTTTAGCTCTGTTTATTACTTCATCCCTATCTTTATCGTAATCTTCAAAATCAATGTGGCAGTGTGTATCTATCATATTTAGACTCCAAATCTGCGTTCTCTTTCCTGATATGATCTCATAGCTCTTAGGAAATCAACTTTTCTAAGTTCTGGCCATAGACTTTCGCAGAAATATAATTCGGAATATGATGATTGCCATAGTAAAAATCCGCTTAAACGCTCTTCACCGCTTGTTCTGATAATCAGGTTGGGATCATCTAAACCTGCAGTATATAGGTTTTTACTTACAAGGTCTTCATCAACATCATCAATTGTAATATTACCTGCCTGAACATCCTTAATAATCTTTTTGAATGAGTCGATAATCTCTAATCTACCATCATAACCTATTGCAATGTTGAATAATCTTTTATTGTATTTTGCAGTAGCTTCTTCTGCTTCAAAAATAGCTTCCTTTACATCTTTGGGCAGTAATTCCAGTCTACCTACAACTTTAACTCTTACCTGATTTTTATGGATTTTTTCATGAGTAACTAATCGTTTAAAGTTTTTAACAAAAAGTTTCATTAATCCTTCGACTTCGTGTTCCGGTCTGTTGAAGTTTTCAGTTGAAAATGCATATGCGGTTATGATTTCGATTCCAAGTTCAATACTCCAGTCTAAGACTTTTTCTAAAGTATCAACACCAATTTCATGTCCTTTAACAACATCTATGTTTCCCTGAAGCTTGGAATATCGTCTATTTCCATCCATAATAATAGCTACATGTTTTGGCATTTTCTCCGGTTCTAAATTACGGGTAATATACCATTCATATATTTTATAGATTATATTTTCTCCCATTTTTATTACCTAAAAATATTATTATTAAACTATATTTTTTTTAAACTTTTTAAATATTAGCTAATTTGTATGCTAAATTTAGGCTACGAGTATATCCTTTAACATTTTGTGCTCTACTTGTATCGATGTATACTCCTTTTATTCCAAAGGTTATTGCACCATAACTCGGCCAGGAATTAACCAGAACAAGTGATCTGAAAATAATATTTCCAATAATGCCGTTTGGAGCTATTATAACATTAGATTTATTTTCTATGGCTTTTTCAATTAAAATATAGTGATTTGTAACTTCGAAATTACTTTTATTTTTAATTAACTCGGTTAATGATTCACTTTCATCAATGGATTTGGAGATTTCTTCACTTCTTCCATAATCTCCTTTCCTTCCGGATGCAAGTATGGCAATCTTTGGAGTTTTATCTTGTTTTTTTAGAAATTCAGCACAGTTGATGGCTATATTTAATTTGTCATCTGTTGTTATTCCTTCATCAATTCCAACTGGTGCCAATAAAAGCTCTTTATCATCCCAGTTAATATATGTTGCTCTTGAAATATCGGGGAATTCTTTTTTGAGTTTTTTTATTACTCCTGATGCTGGAAGTGAACCTCTAACTACAGCATCAATATCTTCATCTAAAATCGCATCAACTAACTCATCATCATTAGTTATTAATTTTATTTCTGTATTGGTGTTGTCTTTTAAAAAGATATCGCATGCTTTAAGTATATCTTTATTTTCACCAATTCCAACAGCTATTTTTATCATATAATCATTTCTTATTGTTGTTGAAGTTTTCAATAGCACTATCTACAATTTCTATAATGCTTTTAGATAAATCAGGATATGTGTCATCTATTGGAACTGGAATATTATCACAATAAACAACTTCAAGACCATGAGAAACAGCATCCTTTGTTGCAACATCAACTGCTGCGGCCTTTAGCTCGGTTAACATAACATCCGCTTCGTCGATGTATTTTTCCAGGTCTTGTTTTAACAGTGGTCTGTTTGATAGGTGGGAAGTTGTTCCGATGATTTGACAGTCATATTCTTTTTCAAGATAATCGACGAGTTTGTCTTTAACTTCTTCAGGTGCGGTTGTTGCAAACAATACCTTTTTTTGTGTGATGTCATTTAATGGTTTAGGTCTAAAGACAGTTGATATTATTTTGGCTTCAGGGTTTGTTTTCTTGATAAACTCTTCGATTTCAGCTATTTTCTGCTTGCTTGAAATAGGTTCTTCACACATTGTTAAAATAATTAAATCTCCCAGTGCTATTCTATAAGGGCCAAAGTATGTGGTTAGGTTTTCAATAGGTTGATTTGCTCCAATCAACACTATTTTTTTATCAGTTTTAATAGGTGGGATAGCTGCACCGCTGCCTTCAAAGATGGTGAATTTGGATTCAACTTCATTGGCTAGTTTGGCACCTTTTTTCATATTGGTTAAAAATACTTCACCGGCCATTCCTCCACCGCAACGTCTGCATCCAATGGTCAGTATTCTGCTCATTAGTGCATCTTCCCAATGGTCACTTGCTGCATGAACTCCCTTTTCGGATTGTTCAAGCAGATATTCGGCTGAAATTTCAAGGTTTTCTCCATGTACAATTTCAGGCTCTTCAGGTCCACCTCTTCCCATTGCAATTACACAAGGTTCATAATTGTTTTTATCAATTAATCTGGATACAAATCCTGAAACTGCTGTTTTTCCAATACGTTTTCCAGTACCTAAAATTGTTATTGATGGTTTTTCCATAATATCATATTCGGTCAATGGTTCAAATTTAAAATCAGGCCCTTCATATGTTATTCCTTCATTCAATACTTTACATGCGATATTGAATCTTTTTGAATAATCCAAAATAGGCTCATCACTTAAATCCATTACAGTATCTATATCATATTCCCGAATCATTTCAACAATAATGTCATATGGAATGTTTTTGTCCTTTGCAAATTTTACTGGAACACCTAAAGCTTTAGAATAAGTCTCTGGTGAATCATTTCTTAGTTTTTCGGTTCCACCGATAAATACAATAGCTGTAACATCAATATGTTCTATTTTGTTTAATGTATCAATGGCTTCTTTTGTAACTGGAAGGTAATGCTCACCATCAACAAGGCAAAGCATGTTATTTAAATTTGTCATGGTTAAATATTTTAAAATTGGATTATATAAATTTTTTAAAAAAAGTGTAGGTGATAATTGTTGGAGATTAAGCGAAATTAATCTCTCTTTCTGAACGGGTGACTAAATCTGAAAGTGAATTGCATACATTATCTGGTATTGAATTATTGTCTTTATCAGCAATTACTTCAGAAATGATTTTACATAAAACAAATATTGCATGTTTATGTTCTGCTTTTGTTTTATGAATGTGGTGTGGACTTATTTTAAGTGAAATATATTCACTGCAATCGTTTTTGATTTGATCATCTTCTGCTAAGTATTTTAAAACATAAACTAAAAATTGATGTAATTGTATCATTTCATCTTTATACATATTTATCTTACCTATATAAAATTTAATTAATTCCATTTAATTTTGAATTAATTTATAATTAACCCCGATTTTTTAAGTACTTATACATTTTATTCCTAATCATATTTAAACATGAGTATCAATTTAAATTATGGCTTTGTCATTTTGTTAGTTGGGATTTTATGTTTTTCATCCAGCCATTTTTTCTGTTACATATTTGAT
>CACZPT010000055.1 GCA_902783085.1 uncultured Methanobrevibacter sp. | reverse complement strand
TGTTACGATAACGAAGCATACATGAATACAGGTATCCAAAGAAGTGGAGCTACCCCATATGGTGCAAGTACAACCACTTCACCAAACGGAACTGCAAGTTTCGGTGAAGACAAACCTAAGAAAAACATGCCTATGATTATGGCAGCACATGGAATTCCATATGTAGCTACCGCATCAATCGCATATCCTGAAGATTACGTTAACAAAGTTAAAAAAGCAGCAGAAACTAAAGGAGCAGCATACATACACTTGCAACAACCATGTACTACTGGTTGGGGTTATCCTTCAGAAAAAACTATCGAAATGGGTAGATTAGCTGTTGAAACTGGATCTTGGATTTTATATGAAATCGTTGATGGTAAATTTGAGATTACTTACAGGCCTGAAGAAAGAAAACCTGTAAAAGAATACTTAGCACCACAAAAAAGATTCAAACACTTAGATGAAGAACACATTGAAAAAATCCAAAAATATGTCGATGCAGAATGTAGTGAATTAGGATTATAGGAGGAAGAACAATGGATAAAATTTCTGTAAATAGCACATTATGTGACGGATGTCTTAATTGTGAAAATATGTGTGCATCTGTCCATACTGCTAGTAGAATAAAAATTATAGAACATGATTCTTCCTTTTATTCCATTGTATGTCAACACTGTGAAAGTGCACCATGTATAAAAATCTGTCCAACAGATGCAATAACAGATGAAGGAGTCAATACTAAAAAATGTATTGGTTGTGGATTATGTGTAATGGTTTGTCCATTTGGTGCTATGACCTTTAACAATAGTGTTGCTGAAAAATGTGACCTCTGTAGTGATAGAGATGAAGGTCCAGCTTGTATAAAAGCATGTACTAAAAGAGCTATTAATATCGTTAATCCGCAAAAAATTAAAGCCAAAAATCAAGAGAAATATTTGGCTAAAATGGCCGGATTATATGAACCTGATAGTAAAAAGGGTGGTTTCGTCCATGTTATTACAAGTCAAGCAAGGGCAAGACTTGTTTTAGACGAATAAAAGGAAATTATGTATAAATTAGGCAATTGTACTAATTGTACAACCTGTGGGGACTGTCATGAACCATTTCCAGAAACTGACAGTCCCCCCTTATTTTGTATGCATTGTAGTCCAGACAATGCCCCATGTATATTAAGTTGTAAACAGAATGCATTTGAATTATTAGGTGGAGCCATCACATTAAATAAAGAAAAATGTAATAAATGTTTAGAATGTATTGATGTTTGCCCCATTGAAATAATTAAAATCGAATAGCTATTTTTTAAAAAAATTTATAATATTTCAAATCAAAAAATAATATTAAGTAAATTTTATAAGGTTTTTATTTTGATTACAAAAGAAATTATTAAAGAAAGTGTTTATGAACTCTACAAAGAAGCTGTAATAGTACTTGGTGATGATGTAAAAAAATCACTTGAAGATGCGCTTAAAATCGAAGAACATGATTTAGCTAAGTTAAATATCAAAGCAATACTAAAGAATATCGAACTTGCAGAAGAAAAAGGTATTCCTATGTACCAGGATACAGGTTTACCTGTTGCTTTTGTTAAACTTGGTAATGTTGAAGTTGAAAACTTACAACAAGGAATTGAAGAAGGAATAAAAAAAGCAACAAAAGAAATTCCAATTCGTCCCAATATTGTGGATCCTATAAGCCGTAAAAATACAAACATTAACATTGGAGATTATATACCTCCAATCGATATTGAACTGATAGACGAAGATTATTTAGAAATTACAATATTTCCAAAAGGATTTGGTTCAGAAAACAATAATGCCTTAAAAATGGCACTTCCTGCTGAAGGTGTTGAAGGAATAAAAGAATTTGTTGTCGAATCAGTTTTAAAAGCAAAAGGAAAACCATGCCCACCAACTGTTATTGGTGTTGGAATTGGAGGAACTTCAGATTTATGTTTAAAACTAGGTAAAAAGGCACTGCTTGGAAAAGTAGGTGAGAGAAATCCTGATCCTGAAATAGCTAAACTAGAAGAAGAAATTCTAGATGAAATCAATGCCTCAGGAATTGGTTCTATGGGTCTCGGAGGTAAAACCACTGCCTTAGATGTTAAAATCCTAAAAGCCCATACCCATACTGCAGGTTTACCTATTGGAGTTTGTGTCCAATGTTGGGCAGATAGACATGCAACAATAAAAATATATGATAATTAATTATATTTGCGAGTTTAAATGAATTATAACTCGCTACCAAATTTAAATTTCTTGCAATCCTTATCCGAACCTTCCAGAAATATAACTTTCAGTTTTTTCTTTTTTAGGATTTAAAAAGATTTGATTTGTCTTTCCACTTTCAATAACATGTCCATTTAAGAAAAATGAAGTAAAATCAGAAACTCTTTTTGCTTGTTGCATATTGTGAGTTACCAAGACTATTGTATATTTTCTTTTTAGTTTTTGGATTAAATCTTCAATTTTAAATGTGGATATTGGATCAAGTGCTGAACAAGGCTCATCCATTAAGATAACATCCGGATTAACAGCAATTGTTCTTGCAATGCATAATCTCTGTTGTTGACCTCCAGACAAGTTTAAAGCCGAAGAATTGAGTTTATCTTTGACCTCATCCCATAATGCAGATGCTTTCAGACTTTCTTTAACCTTTTTATTTATAAATTTTTTATCTTTTATCCCATGAATTCTTAAACCATAAGCAACATTTTCAAATATAGATTTTGGAAAGGGTGTTGCTTTTTGAAATACCATTCCAACTTTTTTTCTAAGAGAGACCTCATCAATATCATAAATATTTTTATCGTCTAAAAAGATATTTCCATCAAAAGTAAATTTATCAATTAAATCATTCATACGATTAATTGATTTTAAAAATGTAGATTTACCGCAACCTGATGGGCCAATAAGTGCATGAATAGAATTCTTTTTAAAATTTATATTAATATTATTAAGAATGTCTTTATTGTTGATTTTGACATTGAAGTTTTTAACTTTTAATTTCATATTTAATCCTCCTTTGATATCTATTTACAAAATAATTAGTTGAAATTGTAATAAAAAGCACAATAAAAATTAAAACAGTAGCTGTACCATAAGCATTTTCAAAAGAAATTCCTTCACTAGCCAATATGTATAAATGAAGAGGCAGAGGCCTTCCCGTGTCAAAAATAGATAATGGAATTTGGAATGTAGAACCAACCACATACATTACAGCTGCTGCTTCTGAAAATGCCCTTGTTAAAGCTAAAATAATTCCTGTTGTAATGCCTGGAATTGCAATTGGTATAATAACGGATATTATTGTTTGTAACCTAGTTGCACCAAGCCCCAAGCTTGATTCAATTAAATTTAAAGGAATATTGTTAAGCGTAACCTCACTGACTTGAAATATGGTGGGAATTGCCATTAATGATAAAACTAAAGATGCTGAAAAAATTGACCAACCCAACCTTAAAAACAACACAATAAATGTAAAACCAAACAAACCATAAATAATTGAAGGAATTGAAGCTAAACACCGAGATATAAATCTTATAAATTTAATTAATAGGATATTCTTACAGTATTGAGTCATATAAATTGCAATACCAACACCAATAGGAATCGAAAAAATTGCAGTTAAAATAAGAATATAAATACTTGAAAGAATCATCGGTAAAATACCACCCTCACGACCAGAATTTAAGGTATTTGCGAATAAAAACTCAAAACTAATAACTGGAATGCCATTAATTAAGATATATGCAATAATAACAACAAACAAAAGAATTGTTATAAATCCCGAAGTAAAAATTAAAACTTTAATAAACTTTTCTTTCATTTTAACATCCCCATTTATGTTCGATTACATTAGAAATAATCATTAAGACCATGATAATACTAAATAAAACAACAGCTGTTGCAAAAAGTGAATTATAATGGATATCAATTGCATACCCCATTTCTAGAGCAATATTTGAAGTTAATGTCCTAACGGGACTTAAAATAGAGGTTGGGATTTCAGCCACATTACCTGCAACCATTATAATAGCTAGTGTTTCACCAATTGCGCGTCCCATAGCCAATATAATTGCTGTTGTAATTTTTAAACTAGCTTTCGGTAGAATAATATTTTTTATAGTTTGGATATGGGTTGAACCTAAAGCTAAAGAAGACTCAACATATTCTGAAGGTACAGAATTGATAGCATCTTGAGATAAGCTAATAATTGTTGGTAAAATCATGATGGCTAAAACCATTGATGCAACAAGGATGGTAAATCCACTACCTCCGAAAAAATCTCTTGAAATTGGAACTAATACCATTAAACCAAAAAATCCATAAACTATCGATGGAATCCCGGCTAAAGTTTGTATTATTGGTTTAAATAATGTTTTAATATGATTTTGACTAAATTCTTCTATATAAATAGCACATCCAATAGATAATGGAATTGCAATCAATAGTGCGAAGACTGTTACAATAATTGACCCCAAAATCATCGGTAAAATTCCATAAAAACCATTATCCGGAGCCCAATTAATACCAAACAAAATATTTGAAATACCAATATGTTGAAAGGCGGGAAATGATTCCAAAATAATGAAAATTATTATTAAAAGGAAGATTAAAATAGAAAAAATTGATAATAGAAATAAACCTTTCTCAACTATTGCTTCATTCATTTTAAAAACTCCTTACAATTCTATTTTGATTAATAATAAAAGTTGCTTCGCTGGAATTTAACCAATTTAGAAAATCTTGTGTCTGATTATTAATTTCACTATTAGTTAAAAGTAAAAAGGGTCTTTGAAGTATATATGAACCATTAGCAATAGAATCCATTGTTGGATAAATTCCATTAATAGCAACTGCATTAACACCATTATCCAAGTATGAATATGGTACAAATCCTATTGCGTCAGGATTTTGACTAATAGCTTGTTTTAATGAACCTTGGGAGTTTAAAACTATTGCGTTTTGTGTAATATCACTTCCGTTCATTATGAGCTTTTTAAATGCATTTAAAGTACCTGAACCTTCTTCGCGAGTAAGAACGGTTATTGTTTTATTCACACCACCTACTTCTTGCCAATTAGTAATATTTCCCGAATAAATTTGTTGAAGTTGATAATCAGTTAAATTTGTAACGTTATTAGCTGGATTAACTGCAATTACAATTCCTTCATGGCCTAATTCATAAGTAGTTAAATTATAGTTATTTTCAAGTTCCATAGAACACATTCCCATTTCTGCAATTTCATTCCTTAGGCTTTTTATTCCAAAGTTAGATCCGCCGCCCTGAATATTAATTGTAATGTTTGGATGAGTTTCCATGTATGCTTGGGCTAATTGCTCACATACTGGTTGAACTGATGTGGAACCAACCATGTTAATTTCTATTGAATGTGGATGATTTTGAGATAAAATAACTCCTATAATTAATATCAATGCTAAAATGAAATATTTTTTATCCAATTTTATCACCTGTAGTGACTATATTCTTTCAATTAATGAGTATATAAATTTTACTTTTTGTGAATTATATTTCATAAAATGAGAACTAAAAACTTTAAAAAAAATTATCTGAATGAACGTGGAGTTGTCGGCCTTGGAATATTATCATGAAATTCAATAGCCACATCCCTAATTTCAACAGAAATATCCCCAATACGCTCAAAAGCCTTAATTACTCTGAATAAATAAATAAAATAATTAGAACGCTCTTTTTCATCAAATGAATTTTCAGCCATTTGAGTAGCTATTAAATTAATAGCCTTGGATTGAAGAATATGAATAGAATCCTCCAACTCACCAATATCATCTTTTAAGTCTGTTCGACCTTCAAGAAATGCAAGCATTGATAATCTAAGCATTTTTTGAGCAGTTTTATACATTTTTTTCAATTTTTTTAAAATCGATTCATTAACTTCATAAACATCATTGATAACAAATTTAGCAATATGACCACAATAATCACCAATACGCTCCAAATCATAAGCAACTTCATTGTAAAGAACAGACTTTGAAAATTCAGAATGCTGATTGATGCTAACAATAGTTTCAACAGAAGTTCTTATTTTTTCAACCATATTGTTAGTTGTATAATCCATTTCTAAAGCTGTTTTAGCTTTACTCTCATCATATTCTAAAATAGCTTCAAAAGAAGTTTCAAGTTGAGAATGAACATGTTTTGACATATTAGATAACATGTCATTAATTAAAAAATTGCCTGAAGTATCACGATGAGTTATATATTCACCTAATGATTCAGCAACTTCCTCATAGCTTTTCAAATCTATCATATAAGCTCTTTTAATAGTTCCATCTTCAATTAAAGGATGGATTAATTTAGTAACATATCTGCGTGAAATGCCCAACTTCTCGGCAATTTCATCTTGAGTAGATGGATTTTCATATAATATTAAATCCAAAATATCTTTTAATGTTTTATTTTTTTTACTCATGATATCTTACTTCTTATAATCATCTAATAAATCATTTGATTCAAAATGAATATTATTTGAAGATTGATTAATATTCTCTTTAGGTTTGTGAATTTTTCGAACACGTTTACGAGATTTGTATTTATTAATTTTCTTATTTTGCTTTAATTTTAAATCATCTAAATTCCCAACAGATTTATTCATATTTTGATTATGATAATATTTTTTATTTTGACCTGCTTTGGGATCTTTATGCATAACCTTATCATATAAATCAGATTCCGGTTTAGAAATTTTAGCATAAAGAATGATTTTGTAAATAACAAATACTAAGATTAAAAATGCTATGATTGCTATTGGAAAATCAAAATAATGAAAAACAAGCCCATAAGTTGAAGTTATAGTAGTTCCAATATCTGAAAAACCTCTTGCTAAAAATATTAAACCCACAAATGCGATTAATAAACCATGAATCTTTTTAACAAAGTCTGGTTTTAAAACAAAAGGATAAATACTCATAATAATTAAAGAAAATCCTAAAACACGGTATAAATTATTATCTGCAACCCCTTGTATAGATAAATAAATATTTAAAAATATACGTGGCAATAATCCCCATTCAGATAAAAATGCTAAGATTAAGAATAGTTGAATGAAAACTATGATAACTAACGGAATTAAATAAGCAATATCCCATTCAAAATCATGTGAAATATTTACATCATTAACAGGTTTTTCTAAAGCTTCTGAAAGCACATTATAAAGAACTGATGATAAAACAGACCCAATAATTGTTCCAGTAACTCCCAATAAAGCGGTTGTAATTGCAACAAATGCTGAAATAACACCAACTAATATCAGTTTTGAATGATTCAAATTATCACCTTAAAAATATTTAATAATTAAAAATAAATGCAATAATAACATTTACTTTTTTATCTTATTAATACTTTAAGAATATGATAATTT
>CACZPT010000054.1 GCA_902783085.1 uncultured Methanobrevibacter sp. | reverse complement strand
TGCAAATAAAAAATATAAAAAACTTTCTAAAATAAAAATATAACAATGTTAACAAATAATCAATTTTTGCTTAAGTTTCTAGCAGTGGCTTAAATTCAAAATATTTAATAATGTTAAGTACTAATATATATAATATTAATAAAAATATTTTATAATTTAATAAATTTTAATATTTTTATTTTTTTTACTATTGTTTATTATAATTTAAATTTGATTATTGAAATTAAATAAATTGAGGATTTTGATGAATAGAGATACGATTATAACAGTCAGCAAGTCAGTAATTATTATTTTAATACTACTAGCTGTTGTTTTTGCATTAAGAACTCCTGCAGCGGATCTTAATTTCTTAGATGGCGATATGAAAGGTGATTTCGTCGATTCTTCTGGTCTTCCTTATTTCAGTGAAATGGATTCATATTATAACTTAAGGTTAACAGAAGATTATCTGGATCATGGTTTTGTAGGAGATATACAGGAAAATGGTCATAACGTTGATATGCATAGGTATGCCCCTGATGGAAATAATATTTCTTACGAGCTGGGTATTGTTTATGTGACTTCGTTTTTCCATGACATGGCGAATAAATACATAGGAGAGTTCTCTGTAAGGGAAGTAGCATTTTGGACTGGAGCTATTGTTGCATCTTTAGCAGTTATTCCCGCATTTATTTTTGCGAGAAGATTAACTAATGATTATGGAGCTATTGTTGCAACATTAATCATTGTTTTAGCTCCGAACTACTTTGCACACACATTCCCAGGATTTTTCGATACAGATATGTTCTATTATATATTCTCGCTCTTCTTCATATTCTTCTTTGTTGAGAGCCTGAGAGCAGATAAGCTTGCTTTTAAAATATTATATGCAATCTTATCTATTGTATCGATTGGATTGTTTTCACAATCTTGGACAGGTTATATCTTTTATGTTGGTTTAATGGGAATATTCACTGTTGTTTATTTAATATTATGTTATTTCTTTAATATTGGTACAAATAATCAAAGTGAATATAAAAATAAATTATTGTGGTTTATCCATCAAAAAGAATTCATATCTATTCTAATTTTAGGTATTATCGGTTTTGTCGGCCTTGCAATTTTCAAAGGTATTGACGGTATATTAGGAATATTTAATTCATTACTTTCATTACTTTCATTGCAATCAGCTTCAAGAAGTATTGGTGGATTCCCTAACGTACTTATTTCTGTTGGGGAGATGCAAATGCCAAATTTACTTGGTTCAGGAATGGGTTCAGCATTTTTAGCTAGTACTGATGGTGTTGTAAACGGTATTGGTGGTATTAGTGTATTATTTGCAGGCTTAACTGTTTTGTATGTTTTAATTACTAGAGTATTTAAACTTCGCTCTGTTAAGACTATTAGAAAAAATGTGGGTATTAAACCTAAAAAATCTAGTAGAGTTTCTGCATCTAAAAAAATTGATGATAAAAATAAATTTAAATTAAAACTAGGTGAGTTAGGCAGTTTTGGATCGGATGATGAACTATCTAAAACTAAAAAGATTAATTTATTATATGCAACTTTATTTGTTGTATGGACTCTTGTAACTATTCTTGCAGTAACTAGAGGTTCAAGATTTATTACCACAATTGTATTGCCATTTGGATTAATGGCAGGTATATTTGTAGGTTATGCTACTGATTACATTAAAAATAAATTAAACAGTGATACTTGGTTAGCATTTGTTATAATTCTTGCTTCAGCACTTGCTGCTTATCCATTAGCTGTTATTAGTTTAGGTTATGGTTTAATTTTATTGGCAATATTGATAATTGTAGGTATGATTACAATATTCTCTTTAAAACCTAGCAAATCTGCTTCAAGTACTGGTGTTCCAATTAAAAAATATATTGCAATTATAGCTATTATTCTTGCATTAATTTCACCTTCTGTTTGTGGGGCATATACAACTGCAAATCAAGTTGTTCCAGGTACTAATGATGCTATGTGGAATGCAATGACTTGGATTAATCAAAATACTGAGAATAATACTGTAATCACATCCTGGTGGGACTTCGGTTACCTCTTTGAGATTGCTGCTGATAGACAAGTAACATTCGATGGGGGTTCTCAGACAGGTGAACGTGCATTCTGGCTGGGACAGGCGATGACGACGGATAATTTAGAGCTGTCTGCAGGTATCTTTAGAATGCTGGATACAACAGGTGATAGAGCTGTTGCAACATTGAATAACTATACTGGAGATACTGGTAAAACAACTAGCATATTATTAGAAATTTTACCGTTAACTTCTAGTGATGCTAGAAATGTATTGATGAATAAATATCAGTTAACTGGTGAACAGGCAGATGATGTTATTCAATACACTCACCCTGATAATCCACGTCCTGTAATATTTGTTGCAAGTTCAGATATGCTTCAAAAAGCTGGTTGGTGGAGTTACTTCGGTTCTTGGGACTTTAATAATCAATCTTCAGAAAACTACAATTATTATGTTCCTAAAAGTCAATTAACTCTTAAACCGGGAACTGTTGGTAAATTACCGCTTATTGAGGAATCTGGTATGATTATTAATGCTGTAATTTCAAGAGGTGAGGGTAATAATTCAACAACAGGTTATACAGAAGCTTTATCCAGTTACAATAATAGTGAAATCATGATTAATGGTTCTCCGTATAATCCATTGAATATATCGAATATTATTGTTATTGAAAATGGAATGCTGGTTAAAAACGAATCTGTTGGAAATGTAGAAAATGCCAATTTCACCTTATTCGTAATGGGTGAAAACGATACTTACACGCCTTTATTAATTCATAATAAATTAGTTAATTCCATGTTTACTAAGCTGTACTTATTGGGTGGTCCAAATCAAAATATATTTACAATGGTTCACATGGAAAATGGAGTATCGCTGTGGCGCATAAACTTTAATAACACGGTTGCTGGTAGTGGTTCTGGCAATGCAACTAAATAATAAAACGTTATTTGATTAGGTATATTTATACCTAATCTCTTTTTTTATATTTTTTTTTGAATATGGTGATTTAATGGGAATTGAAGATAAAATTAGAGATATTGAGGAAGAAATTCAAAAGACACCATATAATAAAGCTACTTCCCACCATATTGGTAAATTAAAAGCAAAACTTTCTAGATTAAAAGAGGAATCTCTTCAACGTAGTAGTTCTGGTTCTAAAGGTCAAGGATTCCATATAAAAAAATCTGGTGATGCTACTGTTGTACTTGTAGGATTTCCATCAGTCGGTAAATCCACATTATTAAATGAAATTACAAATGCTGAAAGTAAAGTAGGAGCTTATCAATTCACTACTTTAGATATTGTACCTGGAGTTATGGAGCATAAAAATGCTAAAATTCAAGTATTTGATATTCCAGGTATTATTACTGGTGCAAGTAGTGGTAAAGGTAGGGGTAAAGAGATTTTATCTGTTGCAAGAACTGCAGATTTAATTTTAGTTGTTCTGGATACTTTAAACCCACAACATTTAAATGTTATTTTAAATGAACTTAGAAATATAGGTATTAGACCTAATGAACAACCACCTGATGTAACAGTTAATAGAAAAAAATTAGGTGGAGTTAAAGTTTCATCTACCGTACCATTAACTCATTTAGATGAAAAAACAATAAGATCAATCATTAATGAATATGGAATGCATAATGCAGATGTTTTATTTAGGGATGATGTTACAATTGACCAATTTATTGATGTTTTAGATAGAAATAAATCTTATGTTCCAATGTTGGTTTTATTAAATAAAGTTGATTTAGTTGATGAAAACTATCTTGAAGAACTTAAAAAATACATTCCTGATTTTATACCAATTTCTGCCGATAAAAAAACAAATATTGATGAATTAAAAGATATTATTTTTGATAATTTAGATTTAGTTAGAGTTTACCTTAAACCTCAAGGTAGAAAAGCTGATATGGAAGATCCATTGGTCATTAAAAAAGGTTCTACAGTAATTGATGCTTGTGGAAAGTTACATAGGGAATTTGTTAAAAACTTTAGGCATGCTAAGGTCTGGGGAACTTCTGTTAAGTTTCCAGGTCAGAAGGTAGGTCCTGATCATGTTCTTGAAGATGAGGATGTTTTAAGAATAATTTTGAAAAAATAGATAAAATGTCTAATATTATTTTTATTAGTGGCACGCCATGTGTTGGAAAAACCACGATAGCTGAAATATTGTCTCAAAGATTAAATTGTGATTTAATTAAGATTAATGATTTTGCTATTTCAAATGATTTAGTTTTGGGCATCGATGATGAAAAAGGATATAAGATAATAGATATTGAAAATTTAGATATTTTATTAAATAAAACTATTAAAAATCATAATTTTTTAATAGTTGAAGGTCACTTAGCTCATTTATGTTCTGGTGCAGATAAGGTTTTCATATTAAGGTGCAGGCCCGAAATCTTAAAAGAAAGATTAAAGGGCAGGAATTATTCAGAGTCTAAAATTCATGAAAACTTGGAAGCTGAAGCATTAGGTGTTTGTTCTGCTGAAGCATTAGAATTGTATGATGAAAATATTTTTGAGCTTGATGTTAGTGATTTTTCTGTTGATGAATCAGTTTCAGTACTTTTTGATGTTGTCAATGGAGATGAAAAATTATCTTTTGGTGATGTTGACTTTATGGATTGGTTTGTTAATAAATCTGATTGATTCTTAGTTGTTTTTAAATTTTTAACTAAAAAATTAATTCTAGAACTATTTAAAACTAATATTTGGTAATTATGGTAAAAGTGTTGTTAATCAAGGATTTAATTTCATACTTTTATGTTTTCTATTACTGATGATTTATGTTGTAAATAAAAATTAATTTTTCATATTTATAAGATAACAAAAAATCACATTATCAATACATTTTTATGAACAAATAAAACAAATTTCTAATGCAAAATAGAATATTGATTATATAATATATCGAAAAATTATTGATTGAATAAAAAATAAGGTCTAATCTTTTAATAGTGCTCCATATGTTCAAACCTTAAAGTTTTATATGTTTTTTTATAAATATATTATACATTAATAATTATGCTATTAAAATTTCGTAAAAAATAATATTAATCCAAGTTTTATTTTTATTATTGTAATTCTTGTATTAATTCATTATCAATTAGTTATTTTCAATTTTAACAGCTATTTATAAAAAAATTTATTAGGGTTTAAAACAATGGATAAGGATAAAATACTATTTATATTTTCGTTAATATTTATATTAATGTTTTTTATAGGTTCTGTAAGTGCTAATGATGCGGGAAATGATGTTTATCAAGAAATTCAGAACATTGATTCTAATGATTTGGATTTTGATGAAAATCAGGTTATTGGTTCTGATTTTGAAGGTGATAATAATCCAACTGGTAATTTCACACAACTTGCTCAAGATATTAACACTGGAGGCTCTTTAATTCAATTAACAAGGAATTACACGATGGGTGATGGGGAAACTCATGTTGAAATTTCTCGAAATAATATAATTATTGATGGTCAGGGACACACATTAAATGCAAATGGTCTTGGAAACATTTTTGGAGTTACAGGTACTAATATTACTTTTAAAAATATCATATTCATCAATGGTAATAGTGTTAATGGTGGTGCTATTGGTGATTTTTATGGTAGTGATAAATATTATACAGTAATTGGCTGTACTTTCATTAATAACACTGTATCCAACTGTGGTGGTGCATTATATTCTAATAAAAATCCAATTTATGTTTACAATTCAACATTTATTAATAACCGTAATACTGGAGGATATGGTGGGGGCGCTATATTTTCTGATAGGAATATTTATGTTTATAATTCTAATTTTTATGGAAATTCAATTGCAAGAAGTGCAGGTAGTGCTATAAAAAGTAGTGGTGGATTAGTATCTGTAGTTAATTCTAATTTTGCAGGACCGCAATCTGGTTCTAAAATTCCAGGTTATGTTACTGCAAGTTCATTTAATGGAAACAATAATACATTATCATACACTGATTTAAATACTCTAATTTCATCTAATACAATTATTGATCTAGAATATAATTACAAATATTTTCCAGAATATGATTCTGATTATGTAAATGGTTTTGCTTTATCAAATGATATTGTAATCGATGGCCATGGACATAGTATTGATGCAGTTAATATTGCTAAAATATTTAGAGTTAGTGGTAATAATGTAACTTTCAAAAATCTTATTCTTATTAATGGATTAGGTGGTAATGGTGGTGCTATCGGTGAATTTTATGGTAGTGGTAAATATTATACTGTAATTAACTGTACTTTTATTAATAACACTGCAACCAACTGTGGTGGTGCATTATATTCAAATTCAAACCCAATTTATATTTATGATTCAACATTCATCAACAATCATAATCTTGGAGGATATGGTGGAGGAGCAATATTTTCTGATATGGATATTTATGTTGATGGCAGTAGTTTTTATAATAATGGTGTTGTAAATGCAGGTGGGGGTGCTATCAGAAGTAACAGAGGATTAGTATCTGTAAGCAATTCTATTTTTTATAATAATACTGCAAATCCTTTAGGTGGGGCTATTAGAGCTGTTAAAGCTATTGTCGAAAACTGTACTTTCACAAGTAATAATGCAACATCAGGTGGTGGAGCTATTAAAGCAGATTTAATTAATATAACTACATCTTCTTTTATAAATAATACTGCAAAAAGCCGAGGAGGTGCTATTAATGGTGTTAACATCACTATTGAAAACTGTGTTTTCACTAATAATAGTGCTGCATCAGATGGTGGTGCAGTCTATGGCCCTATTCAAAAACTCACGGGTTCAAGTTTCAAAAACAATATAGGTTTTAATGGGGGAGCTATTGCATTCACATCCATTAACAATACCATAATAACTAATTGTAATTTTACCAATAACTCAGCTTATCATGGTGGTTCAATATATCTTGATAATGTTAATTTCACAATATCTAATTGTAATTTTATTAATTCATATGCATCAAATATTGGTGGAGCAATACACGCATGGTGGGGTAATCATACAATTAAAGATTCATCATTTATAAACTGTATCTCACAATATGGTGGAGCAATAATAGCAATGAATGATAATCTGACATTAAACAATCTTATTTTAATTAATAACACAGCATTCGGTTTTGGAGGTGCAATATATAAAAGATTTGGAAATCTATCAATTAATTTAGCAGAATTTTCAAATAGTTATGCATACTACGATGGTGGAGCTATATATCTATCTCATGTTTCAGCTATTATTAATAACACATCTTTTAAAAATAATCGTGTAACATATGGTGGTGGATCTATCCATTCACTCATTAGCACACTTAGCTATGATGATTTTACATTCTCAAGTTTCAATTCCACATCTAACATTAATGGATATGTTGAAACTAATTATATTAATTCATTCTTAGATTTAGGCAACTATACAATGGTTGTAGCCAACACCAGTAATTATAATGGAACATTACCATCTCGTTTCAGTTTAGTTGAAAATGGATGGGACACATCTGTTAAAAACCAAGGAAGCATGGGTATCTGCTGGGATTATGCTGCTATTGCTATTGTTGAAACAGCTCTAGCAAAAGCAACTGGAGTATTATACGATTTATCTGAAGATAATGTGAAAAATATAATTTCAAGATATTCAGATTATGGTATCAATAGAAATACAAATGGTGGTGGGACAACATGGGATCCATATGGCTATTTTGCCAATGCATTCGGCCCAGTATTCGAAACTACAGATCCAATTTCATCATTCGAATTCTCCCCAGTATTCAATAATGTATTTTTAGTTGATAATATAGGTGTTGCTGCAAGACCAAATGGTTTAGACAATAGAGAAATTAAAGAAGCTATTATTAAATACGGTGGTGTAAAAGTAGGAATCACACTTGCTGATGCAAAAGGATATAATTATTATAATCCTAATCCTGGAACTAACCATGCAGTTACTATTGTTGGTTGGGATGATAATTACTCCGTAGATAATTTCCCAGAAAACTGTACTGGTGATGGCGCATGGATTGTTAAAAACTCCTGGGGTAGTGGTAGCGGATTAAATGGTTATATCTACGTATCATATTATGATAAATCAATTGCACCAGGTCCTAATTTCTACATAATTTTTAATAATACTATAAAATATGATAGAATATATCAATATGATTATTCAAGAATTCAGTATTTTACTTCCGGAAGTTCAACTTCATGGTATAAAAATATTTACACAAGTGTAAGTAATGAAGGCATATGTGCATTTTCAACATATTTTGAAAGTTCAATCAACTGGGAAGCTTTTGTATATGTTAATGGAGAATTAAAACATTCCCAAACAGGATACTCCCCAGGCAACGGTTACTACACATTCAACTTTAATGAAATCATCCCAGTTGCTAAAGGAGACAAAATAGAAATCACAGTAAAAGTTAATAAAAATAGAATCCCATTCACATATAAAGATTGGATGAACACCCAATCCTGCGGCGAAGGAGTATCATACTATAGTAAAGATGGTGAAAATTGGATTGATATGGATGCAAATAATCGTGCAGCATCATTAAAATTATTTACTCAACGAATGAATGGTTCTTCAATTTCAATTCAATCTATTAATAATGTAACTTATGGAAATCCAGTTTTAATTAATTTTAACATCGAAAACAAAACAACAATAAACTATATTTTAAAAAATAAAAATGGAGATATTATTCTATCAGCTAATAATGTTAATACTAATCAAATCAAATTATCAAATTTGGCCGCAGATGATTACACAATTACAATTATCAATGAAAACACAGATGCCTATGTCGGATGTAATATATCAGCTAATTTCACCATTACTCGTGCAAATTCTTTAATCAATATTAATCCAATTAATAATATAATATACGGTAATCCAATCAATGTTTACTTCAATACAATAAATAAAACTTCCGTAACTTATATTGTCAAAACTAAAACTGGGAATATTGTCATTGATAATACAACTGTTACAGGCAATACAATTAATTTACCAATTTTAAATGCAGATGACTATATTATTATCATCGCCAATAGCAATAATAAAAATTATACTGGAGATATTAAATCAACCCAATTTACAATTACAAAAGCACCTTCTAATGTAATTATACCAACTAATTGCAGTGTTATTTATAGTAACTCAATTAATATTAATTTAATTTTAAATAATGCATCTTCAGTTGATGCATATCTTTTAGATTCAAAAGGAAATTCTTTCAACCTTTCAACAACTAATAATATAATAACTATTGATTCATCCAATTTATCAGTTGGTAATTATACAATTCGGGTCACAACCATTACAGATTCGAATCACTATAGCATAACCTCTAATGCTAAATTCATTGTCATGCCAAAAAAAAGCAGTAATATTAATGCAAGTACAGTTTCTATTGTTGTGGGTGATGTTGCTAGTGTTCGTGTTGTTTTACCGGTTGATGCTTCTGGTAGTGTTTCTATTGGTAGTGTTAGT
>CACZPT010000053.1 GCA_902783085.1 uncultured Methanobrevibacter sp. | reverse complement strand
TGATGATATTGCTGATGTTGCAGCTAAATTACCATCATCTGCAGCTGATGGATATGGAAAACCATTCTTTGATGTATTTAAAGAAGCTGAATTTGACTTCTATAAAATTGATAAAGGAATGTTTGCACCAGCTGAAGTTGTTATCAATGATTTAACCACTGGTAAAATATATAAAGAAGGTTATGTAAACGCAGATTTACTTAAAAAATCTTTTGGTGTTGAATAAATTTTAAAGCTATTTCAAATAGCTTTCTTTTTTTACTTTTTTTAATAAGCTAAGTAACTATGTAATATTGGTGTAAGTTATGGATTTATTGGAAAATATTAAAAGTTCTTTAAAGTATCCATTTTTTGATTATGAGAAATTCCTTGCTTTAGGTGCTCTTTTTATATTTGCAAATGTTGCATATATTTCTATTTCATTGAGAATACATAATAATATTTTTTATATAGTTGCTCTTGCAGTATCATTAATTTTTACTTTAATTATCACGGGATTTGCATTAGATATAACTAGAAACACGTTTTATCTTTTTAGTGATGTTCCGGAATTTGATTTTTTAAAAAATCTGCTTTTGGGTGTTAAATCATTTGCTGTAAAATTAGTTTATATGTTAATTCCATTAATTGTCACTGTAATTTTAATTTATACATTAGGTATTGCTAAGGTATTTTATGGAAATTTAGATTTATTTTCCAATATGGCTCCATGGGTTGCTAAAGATATATTTGCAAATCTAGCTATTGTTGCAGTTATATTTTATGTATTATATGTTATATTCAGTATTTTAGAATCAGTTGCTCAAGCTAGATTAGCTGAATCAGATAATATTCGTGACGCATTAACTTTAGAAGTTTTGGAAGACGTTAAAAAAATAGGGTTTTTAAAAATAATTGAATGGGTAGTAATTGTATCTATTATAATTTGTTTAATTTCAGTTATTATACTTCTAGTTGGATTTATTCCATATGTTGGAGTTTTTATTGCAACATTTGTTGGTTATCCATTTATTACTTTATTTTATGCTAGATCTTTAGGTTTATTATATTCAGTATAGAAACTTTTTTAGCATTTTCTATTTAACTGATTTTATCTTATTTTAAGATTATATGCTTTGATATAGATGGTAAGATGATGAGGGTTAACTTTTTGCAAGGTACTCAAAATAGCTGAACATGTTTTTTGCATTTTTAATATTCTCTTCATCTTTAATTAAAAGCATTTCAGAGTCATCAAATAACATTTTATCATAAAATAAAAATAAAGAACTGAAGTTATCACAGCTGGTAAAAAACATTTCTAAATCATAATCCACTAATGTTATTTGTATTTTGTTTTCTTTTATTAATGAATTGAAAACATTATCTGAATCATTTTTATAAATTAAATCTAAAATGGTGTTGTTTGTAATAATATTTAAAGTAGCATCATTTTTAATTAAAGATTTTAAAACAATATCGATATACATTTTTGAAAAAATAGGTAAAATCATATTGATTTGTCTGGATTCATACAAATTTTCAAAAAAACTCTTAATGTTTTATCAAATTCAATGGTGTCGGACTCCATTAATTCGGCATTTTCCCAAATATGTATCTTTTTTATGAATTTGGATGTAAAGGAGTTAATGGAATGTTTCTGCCAGAAATCAAAATGATTATCAATAGAATTCCAATTGTCAAATAATTTGATGATATTCATAGCCAATAGATGTCCGGTTGAAGATAAAAAATATTTTTTATCAGATTTTACCACTAACTTCCTATCAATTAATTCATTTAAACTTCTTAATATATTTTCTGGCTTTTTATTTAATTCTGATTTGATTTCATCTAAAACCTTGGATGTATCATAAAGATTTAAAAGCAGGTCTAATCTGATTTCGGATGTTAAAATATAACGTGTCAAATCAAAAGTATCTTCACTAAAATCCAATTCATCAAATAAACAATGCTTCATTTTAACACATCACTCCTTTAAATAAATATATTCTGAAGCTACGTTTTTATATTCTTCAAAAATATCCATACCCCATAAAATTGCTTCCTTTTCTTTGGAAATATAAACTGCATTCGCGTCGAATTTCCCATCATTTTTATAAAAACCCAGTATAATAACTTCATCTGTAACAAATAATGCTAAATCTAATCCTTTTTGAATAGTTTTCACCGAAATCTTACTATTGGATTCCTTATCAAATTTATAATTATTAAATGATTCAATGAATGCATTAGAAACCTTTTTTTCTAAAATAAGTTCAATTTCAACATCATTTTCAAACCAATCAGTGAATATTTCATTTATCTGAGGATACATAAATGGAAATATAGTTTTTATAGATTCAGATCCGAATCCAAATTCCTTATATAATTTCACGGTTTTAAAAATATCGAATGGTGTTGATTCTATTAATTCAGAACTTTCTAAAGGAGATATGTCTTTTAACGCATCAAATTTAAGGTTGTCTAATTTATGCATATTTAAAAAATCTGCATTTTTATCTAAGAAGTTTATAGATTTATTTAGATAAAATATGTTTGTTAAAATCAGTTTGGACGCATGGGTTAAATAGAATATGTTATTTATATTTACAACATAACCCTTACTTTCCAAACTTGAAATGTTAATGGAAATAGAACTATTATTTAATCCTGTTTTTTCATGAATACCTTTTAAAGTTTGAGGAGAATTTAAAAGACAATGCAGGATTTTCAAACGATTATCCGAATTTGTTAAAAATTTTATTTCTTTTTGAATATTTTTAAAATCATTTAACTCGTTTTTAAACAATTAAATTCCTCTAATTACTTGAAAAATATTATTTAATTAATCAGTATTATTTATAGTCAATAAAATATAAAAAAATTTTGGACATTTCCATTTGCAATGTCCTTTAAAAAATAATGAAAAAAGTTAAAAAATTAGAAATTGGGGTTTTTCTAATAATTTAACTTATATTGAAAATTTTTTTGATATTAAAATCATTCATCCAGTTTTGGAATTCCAGTAACCCTTAAACCGCCGTAATGGGATTTATACTTAATGTTTAATCCAATCAATAATGGAGTAATTTTTTCAATGATTCTGGATTTTTCTAAAATACCAACATCAATTGTCCTTATACCTGGAATCTTATTAATAATTTCACTTGCAACTTCTTTAGCCTCATTATCATCATCTGCAATTAAACAATCACAGTCAATGTCTTCTGGAATATTTGCAAGATGGGAATTACTAATATTACAAAATGCACAAATTACTTTAGCACCGCTTCCCTCTAAAATTGAGGCTGTTCTTTCTGCAGCAGACCCTTCCATTAAATCAATAAATCTGGAAGGTTTTCCACCAATTGCAGTTTCTAAAGGTACAGTAGCATCCAATATGATTTTATCACTGTAGAATTCCTTAATGCCTTCAAGAGTTGGTTTTTGAGCTGCTAAAGGAACAGTAATGATTAACACATCCCCTTCCTTTGCCGCATCTTCATTGGACATGCCTTTGATTTCAGCAATAGCATAATCTTTTAACTCTTCGACTGTTTCTTCTACAATTTTTAATGCTTTTTCTTCCTTACGAGACCCAATAATGATTGGTTTACCGGCAATAGCTAATCTTTTAGCAATACCTAGGCCTTGAGGGCCAGTTCCACCAATAACACTTATCATGTTATCACCTTTTTTAAAAAGATTACTAATCTAATCTAAATCGTCGATATAGACAATAGGTTTAATTAAGTCCCTTGGTTTTTCATCCATGAGTATGAATGCATCTTCGATTTTGTCAAATCCATGGAATTCATAGTTGAATGTTTTACAGGGTTTGATTCTATCATATTTAATGAGGTTTAATAGTTTTTCTGCTCTTAAAGCTCCTCCAGGACAGAATCCTCCACGAATTGTAACATCAGCCATACCAAGTCCCCATTCGAAAGCAGGAACTGTAAAGACATCTTCCAAGTCATAGAAATTGATACTTCCGATTGCACCGTTAGGTTTTACTAACTGCAATGCTTCGTTCATGGATCCGCAATTACCTCCTGCGATAATTACAGCATCCACTTTTCTTCCACCTTCTTTTTCAAGGATTTGTTCTACAGTGTTTCCATCTTTATAACTGATGATTTCAGTTGCACCATATTCCAATGCCAAATCTGCACAGTTTTTCCTGGTTCCTGTAGCATAGATTTTTCCAGCACCCCTGAGTTGAGCACCTGCAACAGCCATCAAACCTACAGGACCGATACCGAATACAACTACAGTATCTCCAAGTTTGACATCTGCCATTTCAGCACCGTAAAATCCTGTAGACATCATATCGGTTACCATCAATGCGTCTGCAAGATCCATTCCTTCAGGCAAAAGAACCATGTTGTTATCAGCATTGTTTACTCTGAAACGTTCTGCAAACACACCATCTTCCTGAATCAGGAATTTGAAACTGGTCATCACATCAAAATCGTGTGCATTGTTTGTTCCTTTTTCCTGTAAATTAGGTTTACCTGCCCAGTCAGGAGTGGTACATGGAATTACTACTTTATCTCCAGGCTTGAATCTGGTTACCAATTCCCCTACTTCTACTACTTCACCAATTGCTTCATGGCCCATAATTCTGTTTATAAGTGGGCCTGCAGGCCCCATTCCAGCATGCATTGCATGAGTATCTGAAGAACAAGGTGCAACTGCAAGAGGTTTACAAATTGCATCTAAAGGACCTGCAACAGGTTCGTCTACATCTATCCATCCGTGTTTCACCGGTTTTAATAATAGCGTATCCTTTCATAGAAATCACCAATTTTGTATATATTGAATAATTTATATAAAATTTTCTTTCATATTAAATAAAATAGCTATTTTAATAAAATTTTCTAAATATAAAGATAATAATTTTAAATAAAGATAAAAATTTCACTATTTGATAAAATTTTCATTAAATGATAAAAAATAATATAAAAGAAAATCAAAAAAATAGCCAATTCATTTAAAAATTTCTAAAAATAACAAAATAAAGTAAGTGAATTTTCAAAACAATTTAGATATAATACCTAAAAATTAAAGACAACATGGCATTGAAAATTTTAGAATATTCCCTTTAGAAATATTCATTTCAAACTGGATTGTATGAATATAACAGAATTTCCTCAATATCAACTATATTCATTGACTTTGAATCACCACAGCTACATTTAACTTGTTTAATTAAAGTCTCTATTAACCAAAGATTTCAGCTGTGGAACTTCATCAAGAAAATAATAATCCTTTTTAAATTCAAAATCATTGAGGGGAATTTCTTGTTTAATTTTTTTAAAATCAACAATTTTTAATGCATAAATAGTTTTTAAACAATTCAAATCTTTAAAAAATTCTTCTTCGGACAAGCCAGACTCCTTAGAAAACTTATCCCAGAAATAAACTGGAGTATTTTCATATATTTCACATCTGGTATAGGCAACGATTCTTTTAATTTTTGCAAT
>CACZPT010000052.1 GCA_902783085.1 uncultured Methanobrevibacter sp. | reverse complement strand
GCTGAATCTTAAATATTCGTCGAAATTTTTCATTTGTGAGATTTCATAGTGATATGTGCTTGGAGGTAATCTAAATATGTAATTTATTACCTACCTCAACCAATGATTTTAAAAATCAATGTTTAGAAATAGCTCCAAAAGGAGTTAAAGGTGATGATGCTTATGTTAATTTCTTTAAAAAAGACAAAACAAAAGTTGCATTTATGCTTAGCAAAAAATTACTTGTCAAAAAATTACAATAACAAATCATCCCATTAACCAAAAATTCAACTTCCAAAACTAAACAACTATCTAAAAAATAACCAAAATTTTAACAAATCCTTCAACATTTATATACAACTTCTACTATATTAAAAATTGACATATGTCAAAAATTTACATATGTGATGCGATATGGATGATAAACATAAAAAGATATTTAAACATTTTTCTAATGGTATTACTCATAATTTAATCTTATGGATTATTTATAAGGAACCTATACATGGTTATGGAATTATGAAGAAATTAGATGAATTTTTTGATTTTGAAAACAGCAACTGTGATTTGAAAGCAACTTCATCTAAAGTATATCCCATTTTAGCAAAAATGGAAAAAAACGATCTTATCATCGGTGAGTGGAAAACTTCAAACAATAAACAGGTTAAATATTATTCAATTACTGAAGACGGAGAAATTGTTTTAAATAATGTTAAAAGTAATATGAAAGCTGTTTTAAAAAATGAATCCTGGTTAAATTTCATTGAGGATATGGTCGACAGAAAAATAGATGTGGTGAATTCGGATGAAGAATGTGATTGAAACGAAAAATCTTACAAAAGTTTATAAGAATTTCACTGCTGTTAACAGTCTCAATTTAGAAATTCCTGATAAAACTATTTTTGGAATGCTTGGTCCTAATGGTGCTGGTAAAACAACTACCATTAAAATGCTTACTTGTTTGACACAGCCAACTTCTGGTAGTGCGACTGTTGGAGGTTTTGATGTTAAAAGTGATCCTGATGAGGTTAGGCGTCTTTTAGGAATGGTTCCTCAGCAAGTTAGTCTTTATAAAGATTTAACAGTTATGGAAAATTCCCAGTTATGTGCTGATTATTATGGAATTCCATCTGATGAGAGAGATTCACGTATAGATGAATTAATGGAGCTTGTAGATATTGCATATGCTAAAGATAAAAGAATTTCACAATTGTCTGGTGGGCAAAAACAAAAAGCATCTTTAGTTGCTAGTTTAGTTCACAGGCCTAAGATTTTATTTTTAGATGAACCTACAATTGGTCTTGATCCAACAACCAAACGTGTTTTATGGGATTTGATTCGTGAATTAAATGATGATGGACATACTATTATATTATGTTCTCATGATATGCATGAAGTTGATATGTTATGTGATAATGTCGGAATTATAAATACGGGTAATTTGGTTGCTTATGATACTCCTCAAGGCCTTAAGGATTCTCTTTTAAAGAGCAATGAAAGTGAACTAAAAGATGCTTTATCACAAATTTCAGCTGAAAGTGATGATTCGAAAGAAGATATTGATAATTTGGCGCTTAGAAAAATGTCAATTCTTCTTAAAAACTTTGATGAATCTATAATTGATGGTTTATATGGTGTTAAAAGTATTGAAATTGAAAAGAATAATCGTATCAACTTAAGAATTGATAGCTTTGATGATAATGCGGTTAATAACATTTTAAAGCATATTATAGATGCAAATGGTATTATAAAATCTGTTTCTACAGAAGAGCCGTCACTAGATGATGTCTTTATTAAAGCTACAAGTGAGGTGAACGAAAATGATAGAGCTTAAGAAATTTGGCTGGATGATTAAAAAAGAGCTTATCAGTTTAAAAAGGCATCCTCCAAGATTAGTATCCATTTTAGCATTTCCAATTATAATGATTTTACTTTTTGGATATGGTATGGGTGGAGAGATGACCGATTTACCTATAGTTGTTGTATCACAATCGCATGGGGATTTAACTGATATGACTTTAGATACAATTAAATCAACAGAAACGTATCAGGTTGTTGAGGTAATTGACAGTGTTGAAGATGCTGAAGCTATGGTTGATAGAGGCGAAGTTAAAGCGGCGATAATCCTTCCAGAAGACTATGATGATACGAATACATCGATGCAGCGGTCGGTTAGTCTGTATTTGGATTCATCAGACCAGATGGCTTCACAGATTTTAGAAAGTGCAACCCAGGGGATTTTCTCAAGATTATCCAATATGGTGGCTGCAGGCTCTATAACTGCAGTTAGTGAGAATTCAACTGCAACACCTAGTTTATCTCATCAGTTAAACAATTTTAAAGATGACATTGCCCTTCATATCAATCGTATCTATGGAAATATTAAGTATATTGACTTTTTAGTTCCTGCAGTTTTAGGAATGACCATTATGATGAGCTGTATGATGGGAATGGGTGCTACTATTGCCGGTGAAAGAGAAACTGGTGAACTTGCACGTTTATTTATGACACCAACCTCTGTTTCAACTGTTATTGGTGGGAAAATAGTTGCAAAACTTTTAATTGAATTAGTAAGGGCGCTGATTTTAATTATAATGGCAATACTGCTATTTAATGTTAGTATAAAAGGTGGAATACTGCAAACATTTATTGTATTAATCTTTGGAGCTTTGTGTTTTGTCGGATTTGGTATAATGCTTTCTGCAAGAACTCAAACACAGGAGGATTATGCTCAAATTGTACTGCCGTTTTCAATGCCTATGATGTTTGTATCTGGGGTATTTTATCCAATCGAAACTATGCCTTGGATTTTGCAGAAATTAGCATATGTTTTCCCATTGACTTATTTAAATGATGCAATGAGGGCTGTTATGCTTCAAGGTAGGAATTTAGGTGATGTATGGTTGGATTTAGTTATTCTAGTAGGTTATACAGCACTATTCTTTATTATTGGTGTTAAAAGATTTAATAGGGATGTTTAGGAGGTTTAATAATGTATAAAAAATTAACAATAACAATTATCGCAATATTAATGCTTTTAAATCCTATTATGGCGGGTGACTGGACTTCATTTGGCCATGACTACACTCATCAGGGCTATGTTGATGATGCATCCAATTTTGTCACTAACTTATGGATTTTTAATTTAGGCAATTCAACTCATTCATCTCCTGCAATATCTGGAGATTACATATATGTAGTTTCAAATAGCGGTCAGTTATACTCAATAAATATGGAAAACGGCGAGGAAAACTGGCACATGGATTTAGGCTCAAACACTAATTCCTCTCCAGTAATATACAATGAAACATTATACATTGGTAGTGAAGACTCATTTATGGCAATCGATATCAATACACATAAAAAAATATGGGAATATTCCACTTCATCACCAATATCATCTACTCCATACATAAATGACGGTGTAGTATATGTAGGATGTAATGACGGGCATTTTTATGGATTTAACAATGAAAGTGGAGAAGTAGAGCTTGATGTTGATTTGGATGGTCAACTTCAATCATCCCCAATCGTGATAAATGAAACTGCATATATTGCCTCAACAAATTCAAAAGTCTATGCAATAAATATCAACAGCGAAAGTGTTGAATGGGAATACACCACAGGAGATTCAATATACTCCTCACCAGCATATGCAGATGGAAGAATATTTATTGGTTCTAATGATGGTACACTTTATGCTCTGGATTGTGAAAATGGAAGTGTAGAATGGGAGGTTGAGCTAAACGATGCAGTTAGAGGTTCACCAACCACCGACGAATATAATAATAATGTATATGTCGGGTCTAATGAAGGTAATTTAACATGTCTTGATATTCGTGATGGAACTATAAAATGGTCTTATTCAACTTCAGGTGCTGTTGAATCTACACCTGCAATCAAAGACAACTTGATTGTATTTGGATCTGATAATGGTAATGTATATGTTTTAAATAAATATTCTGGCCAACTTGAATTTGATTATAATCCAGGAACAATGCTATTTAACTCCCCAATTACATCATCACCTGTGATTTATGGAAATAGCTTATTTGTGGCCGGACATGATGGATATCTATATTCAATTAACATCAATAAACATGAAGCTCCATCACCAATATTCCTATATTATGCAATTGCTATTTTAATAATTGTTTCAGCAGCAATTGTAATAGCAATTAGAAAGTTAAAAAGATAATTAGTCATTAATTTGGCTAATTTTTATTTTATTTTTTTTAAAAATAGAGATTTTAATTATAATGAATTAAGATAGTTTAATTTTTTAAAAACAAGATTTTTTATAAATTTTAAACAAAAAAAAGAAAAAATAAAAGGTGATAGATTTAAAAAATCTATCCGAAGAGAGCACCTAATCCAGCTGCTGCTTCTTCTTCAGAAGCTTCTTCTTCTTCCTCT